>QKHZ01000224.1 GCA_003249795.1 bacterium
GGCCAGATACGTGATCATCTCGTCGGTATAGCCCGGCCATACACCGACAAAAAATGCCTTCTCGGCGATGCGGTCAGTCTCTATCAATCCACCCGACACGCGATGAGGAACGTTCAGGTAAGCCGGTTGGCGCGTCAGGTTGCCGCCGAACAGCAGGCGTGTCTGGATTTTTTTCTCCTCCAGAATCCGGACGACTTCCACACGGCTGCGAGGCGCATCATCTGCAATCGTCAGGAGTGCAGCAAACCACGACGGGTCGGACTTCACCAGCTTCTGCTGCATCCGCAACCACGGCACCCGTTCAGACGCTTCGCGCAGAATTGCATGATTCTTTTTTCTCGCAGCTGTAAAACCCGGAAGTTTTTTCAACTGCACCAAGCCAATCGCCGCCTGAATGTCGAGGGGTTTTAAATTATAACCAATATGGCTGTACACATACTTGTGGTCGTAGCCAAACGGCAGCGTTCCGTGCTGCTGGGAAAAGCGCGCACCGCAACGGTTGTCCTGTCCGGTCTCGCAATGGCAGTCGCGTCCCCAGTCACGCAGCGACAATAGTGCCCGGTCGATTGCCGGATCGCTTGTGCACACCGCCCCGCCTTCGCCCATCGTCATGTGGTGCGCGGGGAAAAAGCTGAACGCGGAAACGTGGCCGAAACTCCCAACAGTTTTATTTGCATATTTCGAGTCAAGCGCGTCGCACGCATCTTCGACCAGATACAGATCATGTTTTTTACAGAACGCAAGAACCGCGTCCAGATCAAAAGGATTGCCCAAGGTATGCGCAACCATCACCGCACGCGTCTTTTCAGAAAGTGCGCCTTCAAGCTGCGACACATCGATATTCGCCGTCTGCCCGTCCACATCCACAAATACCGGAACACAACCGTATTGCAGAATCGGATTCACTGTCGTGGGAAAACCGGCGGCAACGGTAATAACCTCGCTGCCCGGAAGAATCGGACTCTCCAACAGATGGCTTGTCAGCGCCGCAAACGCCAGTAGCACCGCAGACGAACCGGAGTTGACCAACCGGCAATAGCGCGTTCCCACTACGTCAGCAAGTTTTTGCTCAAACTCCTTGCCCTTCGCCCCCAGCGTCAGCCAGAAATCAAGTGAACTGTCGACCAGTGCCTGCAACTCGCGCTCGTCATAGCAACGTCCCGCATAGGGGACGGCAGACTCACCCGGCTTGAATGGGGCGCGGATGTGTTCATGTTGCCAGACACGTGCCACCAACTCACTGATCTGTTGCCGCTCCGCCGATGGCTGTGTCATGAATCCATTTCCTTACCGTCAAAAAAAACATCAAGATCCGCAGCGATCAGATCCTGCACCGGTGTGCCTTCGTTCCAGCCAGCATACCAGCGTGCGGTTCTACGTACTGCTTCGTCAAATTCCCACTTCGGACGCCAACCCAACTGCTCCCGCGCTTTCCCGCAATCCAGCATCAGCACCGACTCTTCATGCGGCGCTCTGGCAAGGTTCACCGTATCCCAACCGCCACTGCCCCATGCATCATAAAAGGTATCGGCTACGTCACAAACCGGCCTGTGATCCGCCTCAACTGGGCCGAAGTTCCATGAGCCGGAAAATTCCTGCGGGTCTGTCAGTAACCGGCATACCAGCGTCAGATATCCCCCGAGCGCATCCAGAACATGTTGCCACGGGCGAACCGACGACGGGTTACGGATGACACCGCGTTTGCCATCACACGCAGCGCGCACCAGATCCGGAATCACGCGGTCAAGCGCCCAGTCTCCGCCGCCGATTACGTTGCCGGCTCGAACAGACGCGGCTCCGATTCCAGCCGGTTTAAAGAATGACTGCCAATAAGAGTGGAATACCATTTCCGCCGCCGCTTTACTGGCACTGTACGGATCGCGCCCACCCAGCGGTGACGTCTCCTGAAAAAAGAGGGCACCGCTTGCGGCTTCCGAATCCATCTGCCGGTAGACTTTGTCGGTGGTAATGCATAATACAACGCCCGCCCATCCGACCGAACGTAATGATTCAAGAACGTTCAGCGTACCGACTGTATTTGTGAGAAATGTCTGTGCAGGAGCATCGTAGGAATACCGAACTAAAGGCTGGGCTGCCATGTGAATGATAATATCTGGCTTGAACTCGCTTAACGTCCGACGAAGCATATCCGTATCGGCAATGTCAAACCGCCTGTCTTCCACAACAGATGACAGACAAGCCAAATCAAACAGACTTGGCGACGATACAGGCTCGGTCAGTGATACTCCACACACTTTCGCCCCAAGACGATGCAGTGCAGCACACAACCACGCCCCCTTGAAACCGGTGTGCCCTGTCAGAAGCACCTGTCGTCCGGATATATGATCAAAAATACTACCCATCAATCCCAAACCTTCCACGGCGCATTCTGCTTCTCCCACATCTCATTCAGGATTCCGTATTCTCGCGGCGTGTCCATGCACTGCCAGAATCCCGGATGCTCATATACACCAAGTTCTCCTGCAAGCGCCATCCGGCCCATCGACTCCGGCGACTCCAGAGAAAGGTTTTCCTTGTCATTCAGATAGTCCCAGACTTTGCGGTTATCAAAGACCATGAATCCGCCATTAATGCTACCGCCAGTTGTATTCGGTTTTTCGTGAAACCGACTGACTCGCCCGTTCTCAGCCGCAAACTCACCAAAACGGCTGGGCGGACGGACTCCGGTAAAGACGCCGGTTGCGTTTAGCAGACTCTGTGTCTGTAAAAGTGCGGAGAAATCGATATCTGCAACTGCATCACCATAGGTAAAATGAAAGCGTTCCTCGCCTTCCAGATACTTTTTCACTCGCCATAATCTTGCACCTGTGCCGGCCGCTTCGCCGGTTTCTGCAAACGTAATCTTTGCATCCAGAAGTGGGGGTGTGCCGTGGTGGACAATCGGTTCGTTTACACCAAGCGACATTGTAAAATCAGAAGCCATCTCCCGATAATTCAGGAAGAACTCCTTGATTTTCCAGCTTTTATAACCAAGGCACAAGATAAAGGAATTAACACCGTGTGCCGAATAGATCTTCATGATATGCCAGAGGATTGGCAATCCCCCAATCGGCAGCATTGGCTTAGGAAGCACTTCCGACACGTCCCGAATGCGTGTTCCCTGCCCACCGCACAGAATCACTGCTTTCATGCAGCCACCTTTCCCCTTCTCGCTGCGGTTGAGCCTGTACCGGGTCAATCGCAGTTATTTTTCCTGTGATACTCAGGATCATTCCCCATTTACGAATATATCCCAATCGATTTCCGGTTCAAGGATAATCGGCTCCTTTTTCAACTTTAATCGGATATAAACAAAAAAAGCCCTCAAAAGAGTAGATAACAAACAAACGGCTGATAAATGATGCAGATCCCTTAAAAAGCAATATTCTAAAATCGATGGCATCCTCTTTACATCAAGACGTTATTTGGAAATAATATGATCAATAAAGTTTAGATAAAACATCAACAGCCAGCGGGATTGGGAAACGATAGTAATCGATTCTCAAAAAATTGTACTTTCACCTTCACCCGCATTGACAGAAGCAAGGATTCACGATGATGAAGCTCTCCGACTATGTATTCAGGTTTGTCGCCGATCAAGGCGTCAAGAATGTATACCTGCTTTCCGGTGGCGGGTGTATGCATCTGGTCGATTCGGTCGGCACAACCCCGGGCCTTCAATATGTCTGCTGTCTGCACGAGCAAGCCGCATCGGTCGCTGCTGCTGCTGAAGCGCAATATACCGAAAATTTGGGTGTGGCGCTCGTGACAACCGGTCCTGGCGGAACAAACGCGATTACCGGCGTATTGGGCGCATGGATCGATTCGGTACCGCTAGTCGTGATCTCCGGACAAGTCAAACGCGCCGATATGAAAGGAGACTCCGGACTGCGAATCCTTGGATATCAGGAAGCAGACATCATTGCCATGGTCAAGCCGATCACAAAGTATGCCGCAACAGTCACCGATCCGGCCATGATCCGAAGCCATCTGGAAGAAGCCGTCGCCATCGCACGCAGCGGCCGGCCAGGACCCGTCTGGATCGATATTCCGCTGGATGTTCAGGCCAGCATGATCGACCCTGAAACGCTGGTTGGGTTTACGCCGAAGCCGACAGAAGCCTGCGATAGCTTGAATGGCAAGATTCAAGAAATTCTGTCCCTGTTGCCGCAGGCCTCGCGTCCGGTTCTGCTTGTCGGGAAAGGCGTTTCGCTGGCTGGAGCGGCTGAAGCACTTGAATCCTTCCGGCAGACGACTCAAATCCCGACGCTGGTCACATGGCGGGCGCTCGACCTGTTTGACGAAAACGACCCTCTCTTTTTCGGCCGTCCCGGTTCGATCGGACAGCGTGCGGCAAACTTCATTCAGCAGAATGCCGACCTGATCATTACTATTGGTGCGCGGATGGATTTCGGTCAGATCGGTTTCCATCACCCAAATTTTGCGCGTGCAGCAAAAAAGATTGTCATTGATATTGATCCGGCAGAAATCGCAAAGTTCAAGTATTCAATTGACGTAGCCGTCTGCGCAGATGCAGGCGCGGCGTTGGGCGGGCTGAATGAATCTCTGGCAAAATTGTCACCGGCAATCCAGCCAAAGACCGAATGGCTTGAACGCTGCAAACAGTGGAAAAACGCATACCCCGTTGTCCAACCGTCCCACCATGCGCGCACCGATTATGTCAGCACCTACGCATTGGTCGACGTTCTTTCAGACGCCATGACCAAAGACGATCTGCTTGTTCCGGGCAGCTCCGGCATGGGGATCGACATTCCAATGCAGGCATTCCGTATCCGTAAAGGGCAGCGTTTTATCGCATTCCCCGGAATCGGCGCGATGGGTTTCGGCATTCCTTCCACCATCGGTGCGTGTATCGGTAGCGGCAAGCGGCGCACCATCTGCACCAACGGTGACGGGGGCTTCCAACTGAATATTCAGGATCTTGAAACCGTAGTCCGATTCAACCTGCCGATCAAGTATTTCGTTCTGAACAATGCAGCATATGGATCAATCAAGGCAACGCAACGCAATTACTTTGAAGGCCGATATGTCGCTTCCGACCCAGGCAGCGGCGTCACACTTCCGGATATCATCAAAATCGCGCAGGCATATGGATTCAAAACCTTCCGCATCAAAACTAACGATACACTCGCTACGACAGTGAAAGACGTTCTCGCATGTGAAGGCCCCGTCATTTGTGAGGTTATGGTGGATCCTGAGGAGACGTCTGAATACCGAGTTTCCTCTTTTGTCCGCGAAGACGGCAGCATGGTTTCACGCCCGCAGGAAGATTTGTGGCCTTTTTTACCGCGCGATGAGTTCCGCAGCAACATGATCATTGATGTGTTGGAGGATGAATAATGCCGTATGAGCAGATTCTATTTGATGTCGACGGAACCCTGATCGATAGCCGCGAAGGTATTATCGCTTCAGTGCAATATGCGATGGGAAAAGCGGGGCGAGATACGCTTGATCCGAAAACCATCCAGAAAACAATCGGAATGCCGCTAATCCCGATGATTCAGGCGCTGGTTCCTGATT
>QKHZ01000098.1 GCA_003249795.1 bacterium
CCCAGGCTCCAGATCCGACACAATATGCAAAACGCCTAACGGAGTCATTACGCCTCCCGCTTACGCTTGGCTGTATTTGTTCCAGACCGTTTACGTGTGCTGGTCGATGAGCTCGATGATTTGGAGGACTTTTTGGATATACGGGTTGAGGCGCGGGAAGATTTCTTTGGGGACGGTACTTCTGGCATGGCCGAAGCCTTGTCAAAACTGAGTAGCAGCAACGTCACGTCATCCTGAAATGTCGAAGCGCCGGAAAAAGTATGAACCTGCTTGAGCAGCGCATCCAAAAGTCTCTCACACGAAAGATGACCACCGGCAGAAAGGTTCTCCTGAAGGCGCCCCGGACCAAACAGCTTTCCGTCCGCAGACTTGGCCTCTGTAATCCCGTCGCTATACAGTAGAATGCGCTGTCCACGCTTCAGCGTAAAACGTCCTTCGGGATACACCGCCTCAGGCATCACCCCGAGCGGCACTCCCTGCGAGGCGTACTCCTGCCAGTCCTGCTTTTCGCAATCGGTCACAATGGCCGGACAATGACCAGCGCCTGCATACTGCACTAGCCCCGTGGACACATCAAACACCATCGCCCACATGGTCATGAAATACGCATGGCGGAACGAGCGGTATAAAAACGAGTTCACCTCACGAAGCACAAGCGATGGCATCATCCCGCTTTCGACAAGTCCGCGCGCCAGCGTTCTGGCCTGCATCCCCACCAGCGCCGGTGCAACCCCGTGGCCGCTGACATCGGCGATGCACAGAAAAACACGGTTGCGGTCGAGCCGTAAGAAATCATAATAGTCGCCACCCAGACGCGCCGCAGGAATATATCGCCCTTCGATCTGAATCTGCGGAGGCGTCGTCGACAGCTGCGGCAGCATCGCAGACTGAACCGATGCGGCCAGATCCAGTTCGTACCGCATCTCCTGCATCTGGCGGGTGATCTCTTCCTGCTGCTGACGGATCTGAACATCACGTTCCATCAGCTGTTTATTCTGTGTATGAATCAGTTCCTGCGCCTTCTGCATTTCGTCGATCGTAACTGCAGCCTCGTGTGTTGCCTGCGCCAGATTCCGGCTTTTTTGCAGCATTTCCAGAATTTCATCACGAATCCGCAAGAGTGAGCGCACCCGGTACAGCATCGCCTCTGGCGAGATCGTCACCTGAATCACCGAATCCACACCGGCTTCATAGGCATCCGCAAGCTGGTCGGCGTCTTCCGACAGTGAATAGACAGCAACCGGAACAAATACCCCATCAAAAAACGACTTAACCCGCCGACAGACATCATAAGCCGTCGTCGATGCCGAAATCGCACAGAGTAAAACCAGATCGGGTTCGCAGCGGGAAAGGGTTTGTTCAAGCTCAGACGCGTCGTCCAGCTCGTCTACATCAAAATCATCGGCGATCCCAAGAATAGAGACCGTCTCCCGAATCGCACGCGAATCGTATACGACAAGGATATGTGGACGGCGATGCTGTGTTGATGGTGTCAATGTCATTCAGCTGTTTCTTGTTCTTGAGCGCATTCGGTAACGCCCGGACCGGATAAATACTTCGTCAGCAAAACGATGTTGCCCGTATCGCTGTAAACAACTTCATCCATTAATTTCCGGGTGATGAAAATGCCGTAACCACCAGGGCGTTTGCCGCTCTTCATCCGGTTGACCACATGCTGCAACGGGTCGGAAGAGGGATCGGCCACGCCGTGGGGGTTGAACCCCGGGCCTTCATCAACTATTTTAAACACAATGCGATCATGAAACAAGCAATATGATAAATGAATCTGTTTTGTCGGGTCGTTGCGGTTTCCCCACTCGATGGCATTCTGCCCCATTTCGGACAGCGCCAGCCGTAGCTCCGCACGCTTTTCCTTGCTGATCGGGATTGTCCCCAAAAGTGATGTAAACCGCTGAAACCGGTCAACATACTCAAACCGGCTCGGAGCGGTCAGCTCCACCCAGCCAGCAACGCTACTCTGCACGCTCATACCGTCGAGCGTCCCGCCGCCGCGTTGGTGACGCAACAAGGTTTGCTGCACGCATGCACACAAGTCCTCGGTTTTTATCGGTTTAAGCAGATAGTCGTACGCGCCAACAGCAAGGCAGCGGACAATGTCGCGTTCTTCCTGATACGCAGAGATAACAATAAACGGGATATGCGGTGCGACATTTTCAATCGAAATGATCAGCTCCTCACCGCTCATTCCGGGCATTTTCATGTCTGTCAGAACTAAATCGCAACGGAAATCCTGCGCGCGCAACCATTCGATCGCGCTCTCAGCCGAATCGACATCCACGACGTCATACGATGCGTTCTTCGAAAGTCCGCGTGCCACAATACGCCGCACGATCGGATCGTCGTCAACAACAAGAATTGTCTTTTTCGCCTGTTCTGCCATGAAGCGGGTTCCGTCCCTGAGTGATTAACTCCACGTTACCGGATCTGCCGATCTTTGTCAAGACGTGACAGAACGTTATAAATAAATTAACACTATCATACACCCACCAAACAACTGGGATTTGATATCGCACAGGTTCACGATAAAGCAGCCAATTCTCGCATCATTGTGCAAATATACCGCAATCCCCCAATTCGGCGACCCAGTGAACATAATATTGACACCATGCAACCCGCGCCGCATGAATGCTTTCTTTTGAAAAGACCGGAGCATGCGTTAAAAGAAAATGTTTACGTGACAAGATGTTTTTCTTACGATTATATTTGAAATATCCCGTTGCGGTGAAACAGACGTAAGGGCGTTGCCCAGATAAGATTCCTTCTCAAGAATCTTGTAAACATGCCGATAATAAAAAGGATACAAAACCGTCAGGGTATCCGGGGAATCATAAGGTAGCAGACTGACTCGCCACCAAACGGGAAATACAAAAACGGCCACTCATGCACTGCCCGCCGCACAGACAAATAATGCGACGAGAATCGAAAAGAATTAAACGTTCGGGCACGAATGAGTTTTCATTACCGCGCTGCGGCAAGCAAAAATAGGAGCCAATATGACCCATTGCGTCAACTGCAATGCAGAAATTACAGATGACGACTCCCTTCTGTGCGCAGCCTGCCGCCAGAAGTTTGAGATGGAAGGCGACCAGACCATCATCGGCGGTATGGACTCTGTCGACGGTACAGACTCAGCCATCCCGGAAATGCCTGACGACCCCAACCGCACCGTTCTCCCAGACGATGTTCCCATGCAGTGGCTCAGCGCCAGACAGGATGGAACAGAAACACTTCCGCCTGATCAGACAAAAACCGTAGACTCCGACTATATGCCATTTCCTGCAGCATCTGCCGGATCATCACCTTCTCCCAGCCGTAATCCCAGACCGGAAGAACAGGCAACGGTTTATGACAGTGCTGATTTACATGAAATGGTTAAAACGCTCTGGCAGGATGCGGTCGTCGAGTCGATCAGCTCCGGCCAGACAATCAAGGACGATCAACCCGCAGGCAGCTCTACTGTCAGCCGCTTGGTTGTCAAAACCAAAAATTTCTCCGATAAACCGACCCAATTCGACCCGTCCTCCGCCGACTCGCCGGACTACCAGCTTCTGCGCGTTCTGGGTGAAGGTGGCATGGGTGTCGTCTACGAAGCCCGTCAGACCTCCATCGACCGCGACATTGCCATCAAGATGATTAAACCGGCAGCAGCCGGAAACCACGATGTCCGTCAGAAATTCCTGGCCGAGGCTGCCGTCACCGGTGACCTTGACCACCCGAATATCGTCCCGATCCACGATCTGGGCGCAACAAAAGACGGCGCTCTGTTCTATGCGATGAAACGTGTACAGGGAACGCCGTGGGCCCATGTTTTATCTGTGAAAACATTCCTTGAGAATATCGATATTTTCATGAATGTCTGCGACGCGGTCGCGTTTGCCCACGCACGCGGGGTCATCCACCGCGACCTGAAGCCTGAAAACGTCATGCTCGGCGGATTTGGCGAAGTGCTGGTAATGGACTGGGGACTGGCGGCATCAGTCTCTGTTGCCGGGAAAGCCGAAAACATCCGCGCAACCTCTGCTCTTGGCGGAACGCCTGCGTACATGGCTCCGGAAATGGCGATGGGGCAATGTAATGAAATCGGCCCGCACAGCGATATCTACCTGCTGGGCGCAATCCTTTACGAAGTCATTTCCGGAAGGCCCCCGCACTCGGGCACAACCGTGATGGAGTGCCTCTATCAGGCTGCCGACAATATCATCGATCCGACAGACAAACAGGGCGAAATCGTCGACATCGCCCTTAAAGCCATGTCTGCAGCACCGTCTGACCGTTATCAGGACGTTCAGGAACTACAGGCGGCGATCAAGGATTTTCTGGCACACTACGAAAGTATCAATCTGGCTGACCGCGCACGCGAAAGTCTGAGCGCAGCCCGAGGCAGTCGGTCATACCATGACTATGCACAGGCGCTTTACGGCTTTGAGGAAAGCCTGAAATTGTGGAAAGGAAATGACCCCGCGCGAATCGGCCTACAACAGACACAAGCCTCATACGCGCAAACTGCACTTGAAAACGGCGACCTCGACCTTGCCGACTCGCTGCTTCAGTTTGATATTCCCGAGCACTCCGAACTGATCCGTGCTGTTGACCTTGCCCAACGCGAAAAAAAGGCACGTCGCAAACGCCTGAAGATCATGACATTTTCGGTCGTCATGCTGGCGGCGCTGATTCTTGCGGCGGTATCAACCGGCCTTTTCCTTGTCAACCGCGAAAAGCAACGGGTTGAAGAACAGAAGGTCGCTGCTGAAAATGCGCGTCAGCAAGCCGAAATCGAGCAAAAACGCGCTGTTCGCGCAGAAGCATCTACCCGAAAAGCACTGGACGAGACAGAAAAAGCGCGCGCAGTGATCGAAAAGGAACGCAACCGCGCTCTGACAGCAGAAACCACGGCAAGTAAAGAACGTGCAAAGGCAGAAGAGGCGTTCCTGACGATTGCGCAGGAACGCGCCAAAGTTCTTGAAGCCAAAACCGAGCTGACCAAAGCGCAGGAAGAATTGATCAAAGCCGCCGGAACCGTTGACAATACACTTTGGGTTTTCGAGGCATCAGAAGCCAAGTCCAGACAGCAAAAAGCCGCCGATGATACCGGCTGGCCGGTTCTGCGCACGATCCCCCTGGGCGAAGGCGTCAACATCAAGATGGTTCTGATTCCTTCAGGTGAGTTTGTCATGGGAAGCCCTATCGGGGAACTCAACCGCAACAAAACCGAAGTCCCGCACAAAGTTACAATCAGCCAGCCCTTTTACATCGGAATGTATGAACTGACCCAGGCAGAGTGGAACCGTATTGTCCCGACCAACCCGAGCCGCTTTCACGACACTGCAGACAGCGACAACCGTCCGGTTGAAAACATGAAACTCGACCTGATTGACACGGCACTGCTGCCTGCGCTTCAGAAACATGCACCGGAAGGGATGGTCTTCCGCCTACCGACCGAAGCGGAATGGGAATATGCATGCCGCGCCGGAACAAACACTGTGTTCCATTCCGGCAACGGCCTCTCCCGCCTGAACAACGTTTCATGGTTTAATGAAAACGCAAACCGCCAGACCCACACCGTCGGACAGAAAGAACCGAACGCCTGGGGGCTGTTTGACATGCACGGCAACGTCTCCGAGTTCTGTCTGGACCGGCACGATCCGGCCTACTATCTTAACAGTCCTGAAAAAGACCCGTACAACCCGGTCGGACACCGCAACTCCAGAAATGTACTGACCGAACATATTGTCATTCGCGGCGGCGGTTGGATCAACCTTCCTGACCACCAGCGCTCGGCATACCGCAGCTGGTGTTTTGCCAACCGCGCCTATCCTTTCCTCGGCCTGCGGCTTGTGCTGTCCACCCCATTTAAAGAAGTCAAAGACACCGCCGAAACGGCAGAAAAAACAGAGTAGTCTCAGATGTCATCTTTAACTAACGCCAAATTCCATACAAAGTGGATTCCAGTAAATCATGTAAATTCCGCATCCGGAGGCGAATCTGCTCTTGTCAATAGTGCATGCACCCACGTATAGTATGTACAGGTGACGGACGCCAGTTTTCTTTCTTGTAAGGATGCAGCCGGTAATTCACGCGCACAACACACGATGAATGCCACAGGACTCATCTCAAGCCTGTTCAGCAACATCGGGCTGAAAACGTTTAATCCGGTTTCAGCAGTTCAATACAGTGAGGCGGTTTCTTCAACTTCTTCCGAAAATCAAGACACAACTTCAACCACCGCAGCATCCTCTTCACAGAGCGATGAGCTGCCCATCGCCGCAAACAAACGCTACGGTCTTTCCGAACGCAGCATGCTTGTTGCCGCGCAAGCCAACGCCATGGGCGTCGAGATCGAACAGCTACCCGAAGACATGAGTAGAGCCCTTCTGGCACAACAGCAAGCCGCCGCCGTGACGACAGAAACTGGCTCCGGCACAGCAGAAGCAGAAGTGGCCGATGCATCAGAAACGGCCGCGAGTTCCGACCCGGTTTCAGGAATTGACGGTACAGAAACAGGCGACACCGACACGAAAAACATGGGCAACCCCACCGGAAAAGACGGCGAGCCGCTCAGCGATCAGGAAACCAAAACCGTTAACGACCTCAAACAACGCGATACCGAAGTCCGCCAGCATGAACAGGCACATGTTGCAGCAGGCGCAGGACTCACACAGGGCGGGCCGAGTTTCTCATACACAACAGGCCCTGACGGCAACCGCTACGCCACTGGCGGCGAGGTATCAATTGACACATCCGAAGCCAACACCCCTGAGCAAACTGTCAGAAAAATGCAGACGATCCGAGCCGCAGCGCTGGCACCGGCAAATCCGTCCACGCAAGACCGGCGTGTTGCCGCAGCTGCAGCCCAAAAATCGACCGAAGCCATGCAGGAGATCCAACAAGCCAGAACAGAAGACGCGCAATCCTCACAAGTCCAGACAGACGAGGCAGATTCAAGCACGGAAAACGCGGATACCGGCACCTCAAGTTCAGCCAACCGCCTGTCAATCCAGCGCGCGGCACTCAGCGCCTACGCGCAGCCTGCAAGCAGAACAGAAAACACAACAGAAGAGCCGATAGCAATCGAAGAATCTGCAAATAAAACCGGATCTGAACAAGCGGCTTGAGTACGAAGAAGTCCCTTATTTTTGCCCACAATTTCCGCGCAATTCCATGACATAAACGCACCGCCATGAAACAGCGAATCCGATTGACTCTGATTTCGTCAATCTGTACCAAGAAGCATCCGTCTTTTTGATTGCGTGTATACAGGTTTGCCGTATATTTGAGGGGTAGAGGGGTACAGATTACTAGCGAGGAAATACCATGAAAAATATTTATCTGGATAATGCGGCCACAACCAGACCCGCACCTGAAGTTGTTGAAGCGATGTTGCCATATCTAGGCGAACTGTTCGGAAACCCGTCGTCTAAATACTATGGCGTCGGCCAGATCACTCGCGCGGCTGTACAGAAAGCGCGCCAGCAAGTCGGACGCCTGATCGGGGTCAACAATATCAGCGACAACCCCGACGATCCATACGAAATCTACTTCACCAGCGGCGGCACCGAAAGTGACAACTGGGCGCTCAAGGGCGCAGTCATGTGCAAAAGCAAAAAGCATATCATCACATCAGCCTTTGAACACCACGCCGTACTGGAAACAGCAGAGATGCTGGAGAAATCACTCGGCTGTAACGTCTGCGCAAAACAGACTGCGTGTGAAGTGACAATCCTGCCGGTTGATTCAACCGGACTTGTCAACCCCGACGACCTGCGCAAGGCCTTGCGCGACGAAACCGCTATCGTCAGCATCATGCACGCCAACAACGAAATCGGCACGATCCAGCCGATCAAGGAACTTGCCGCCATCACCCACGAACGTGGCGCTCTTTTCCATACCGATGCAGTCCAGACCGTCGGAAAAATCCCGGTCGATGTCAACGACCTCGGTGTCGACCTGCTCAGCATGTCAGGCCACAAATTCCATGGCCCAAAAGGCATCGGCGCCCTTTACATCCGCAAGGGCACGAGGCTTGACCCGTTCCTCAACGGTGGCGGACAGGAACGTGCGCTGCGCGCAGGAACCCACAACGTCGCCGGAATCGTCGGCATGGGCGTTGCCTGTGAACTTGCCATGAAAAACATGGAAGCAGAAGCCAAACGCGAACGCGCCCTTGTCGAAACCTTGTGGCAGGGCTTGTCTGACCGCATCCCGAAAATCCACCGCAACGGACATCCTGAAATCCGCCTTCCCGGTACCCTCAACGTCCGCTTTGAAGGTGCCGAGGGTGAAGCGATCCTGATGTACATGGATATGATGGGTGTGCAGGTGTCGTCAGGCTCAGCCTGTTCGACCGGAGACATCAAGCCCTCGCACGTACTTCTTGCCATCGGCGTCAAACAGGAAGAGGCACACGGTTCGATCCGCTTCAGCCTGAGCCATGACACCACAGCAGAGGACATCCAGTACGTCATCGACACCATGCCCAAGCAGCTCGACATGATCAGACAGATGAGCGTAACCTGGAAGGGGTAGCCTGTGGCATCCGGACTCCGACAGCCAACATCTTCGGCGGAATATCCACGTAAATTTGCTCCGCTCAGTCAGGCGACGCAAGACCCGCACCTGTTCTGGTACAGCATTTTTCTATTCGGCCTGATTATCATCGCCGTCGGCATTGCGATTGTCATTACCCGCCGCAGGAAACAGAATTCAAGCCAACAGGAGGCAGCACGCCGCAAGCGCATTCTGCAGCGTGTTGCAACGGCCCACCGAACCGCTCCTCCAGCGCAAGATGCGGCATTTATTATCGACAGTCGCCCAGGCGTCCGGGAACAGAAACCGGCAGAGCAGTCGCAAGGCGCTGAGGCAATCGTCGCCGCAATTGCAGCATCAGAAAGCGAAACGTCTTTGTCGTCACTGGCTGCAGAAGAAGAAGTTCCGGAGACGCCACCGATCCCGACCACGGCAAACCTGCAGATCGGCCAGACCGTCTTTCTTCATTTTGCTGGAACAGTCGGCAGCTTCCCCGGTCGCGTCTCGCGGGTCGAACCGAGCAGCACCTTAGTCAAGATCGACCAGCGGCTGAATCTGGTCATCCAGCCGGGACACGCTGTCGAAGGGCTATTTCTGCACCACGGCCACAACTACTGGTTTGAAACCGCGGTGCGACAGTGCCAGCAGCAGAATGGTTTTGAGTGTCGCCTGCAACATGCCAAGAACGTAAGCGAATATTTTCCGCATGACAAAGTCAAACTCCGCGAGCCCTCCAGCCTGCAGTTTCGCCACTACCAGTGCTACGGCAGAAGCCCGGAGACGATGAGTCTGGCGGCACTGCGCAAACTGCCGTCTGCCGACTTCGACGGAACTCTCCTCGAACTCTCGCGCGACGGCTGCACGATCCGAACCGGCACGCCGTTTTTTGAAATTCACGATGCGCTGTTACTGCGATTTCAGGTTCTGCAGGATGAACCGCAGCACGGCATCCTTGCCATCGTCCGCGGCATCCATGACCGGCATCAGAACCAAGGCGGCGGCGTTGAGATGGATCTCAGTTTTTTCCGTCAGGATGAAGCGGCGGCACTCAGCCTCGAGCGGACAATCGCGCTTTTACAAAACCGGAAGGATTGCTCGTCGTCATCGATCCGGCGTCTTGACCCGAGCATGATCCCCGGAACGCGCGCCTTTTTTCCTGGTGTTCAAATCGGCGTTCATTTCCACAACATCGTCGGCAGTTTTTCGTTTCCGATTGAACACATGCGCGAAAGCGGCTTTTCGATCCCGCTGGGCAAACGCCCCGGTGCGCGCCAGTTGGAGCTTGGCGGCCGACATGGAATAACCTGTTTTTTCAGCGACGGACGTAATCTTCAGATCTACGAAACGCATCTGGCTCATCCGTACCAATCTGGTGACGCCGACTGCTGGATTGTCCATTGTGACGACCTGAGAATGATGGAAGTCGCAAGCCTGATCAAAATGCCTCGCCCGCATGCGATTCAACTGCAAAGCATCCCCGGACGCCACGCCGCTCTTGGCGAAGTACCTGACTTCACGCACCTGCCAAAAGAAATCGTTTCGTCACATGAAGCGGAGATCCGGGAGATCGGCTGCAGCCGCCTGCGGCTTTATCTGGCAGACCGGAATTTATATGTCGGCGACTGCATCCAGTTTGACCTGCAGATCCTTGCCGATGAGCCTCTGATCACGATCCGTGCAACTGTCAGCCGCGTTACACCGGCGCCGAGTTCGTCAGGGGAAGGTTTGTATGCAGAGATTGAAATCCTGAATCTGACACCAGACCACCAAGTCTCTCTTGACCGGACGGTCTTTATGCTTCAAAATAGAGGTAAGGAAAAACAAAACGTGCGCAAGCCGTAATATTGAATACGGTTTTTCAAAATGATAGAAAGGCGGCACAGAGGGGAAACGTTGGTAGCCGGTAAACGCGTGTGCAAGTCACGGCAAACGGCTGCAAAAAAATCCGCCGCCTGCGTGCATAGAAATGGAAATGGAGAAGATCATGAACACCTATAGTGATAAAGTGATGGATCACTTTCAGAACCCGCGCAATGTTGGCGAAGTCGAAAACGCGGACGGGGTCGGCGAAGTCGGCAATCCCACCTGCGGCGATATGATGCGCATCTCGATCCGCGTCAAAGAAAACCGCATCGACGAAATCAAGTTCAAGACACTCGGCTGCGGTGCGGCAATCGCGACCAGCTCGATGACAACAGAACTGGCCAAAGGCAAAACAATTGACGAAGCGATGCAGATCACGCGCGCCTCTGTTGCCGAAGCCCTTGACGGTTTGCCGCCGGAAAAGATGCACTGCTCGAACCTCGCCGCAGACGGCCTGCACGCGGCCATTAACGACTACCGCAAAAAGCACGGAGCGGGTGAATGAGCCGACCTGCATTTTTACAAAACCCGAAGGTGATGCTTGCACTCCCGGTAATTGCACTGGGAGTGCTGCTTTTAATGTGGAATTTCTCATCCGCTCCGATTGAAACCGGAAAGGTTGAGGGCTCGCAACCGGTATTGGGGAAGTTCTTAGTTGCCAACATCCGGATCTTCCCTGGCCCTGAAATGCGAGTCCCGGCAACGCAGGCGTTGGATCAGGCGTTTATCGCCATGCGGGAAGTCGGCGACCTGATGAACCGGTTTGACCCCGAAAGCGACATCAGCAAAATCAACGCTGCTAAAGCAGGCCAGTCGGTTGCCGTTGACCCGCGCACGTGGTATGTGCTGCTGAAGGCGATGGCATTCCACCGGCTCAGTCACGGCGCGTTTGATGTCACCGTACCTCCAGTCCTTGCCCTGTATGACTATCAATCGCGCAAAATGGATGCGCTGCCCGAAGCGGACGTCATCCATGATGCGAAGAAATCGGTCGGTAGCCAGATGCTGCACTTCGAGCGCGAAGGAATGCTGGTCAGTAAAGAAATTGATTCGCTGCAGATCGATCTCGGCGCGATTGCCAAGGGCTACGCCGTTGATGCCGGTAAAGACGCGCTGATCCGAGCGGGTGTGAAAAACGCGATGATCGAAGTCGGCGGTGAACTATGGCTGCTGGGACATGTTCCGGAATATCCTAAAGCGGATCAACTCATCGGTACCTCAACCTCCGCAAACTCGTCAGTCAAAAAAGAAGACGCAACAAGCACAACAAAGACAACAGACTCGACAAACGCAGCAGCCGCAAGCGGACAAAAAAATGATGCGCAGGAAAAAGAACGGGCATGGACAACCGGCATCCAGAATCCCCGCGGCGACGGCTGGCTGCAGATCCTTGACCTCCGCGAAGGCGACCGGGCAATTGCGACCTCGGGTGATTATGAAAAGTTTTTCATGATCGGTGGCGACCGCTACTCCCACATCGTCGACCCGCGCTCGGGATTGCCGGTAACGCACGGACTCATCAGCGTCACGATCATGAGCCCACGCTCCTGTCTTGAGGCAGACGCCCTGGCGACAGCGGTCTCTGTACTGGGTGCAGATGAGGGCAAAAAGCTATTGAACCTGTTCCCGAACCTTCACGCAATTTACACACACGAAGACGAAAACGGCGAACTGGTCACCGAAAGTTATTCATCCCCGAACGACATTGTTCTTCCCGAGCAATCGTCCGGAACCGACATGCCAAAAGCCACCACCGCCGCATCAGCAAGCAAGACGGAATTGAAATAATGAATACAATTAAACCGGCTGATCCTTGCGGCAATGGCGACGCATTTCTGGGACTTGACATCGGCTCGACTGCCAGTAAAGGCGTCCTTCTCTCTTCGTCGGGAGATGTACTTGGACACAAGGTCATCCCCACCGGCACAGGCGGAGCGATTGCAGCTGATTGCCTGCGCGACGCGCTGCTGTCTGAAGCAAGCGGCGCAAGAATCGTCAAGACGATCGCAACCGGCTACGGCCGCAACCTCGTCGGGTTCGCCGACAAGGTCGTTACGGAAATTACCTGCCACGCCCTCGGAGTGTTCCGCCTTCATCCGGATGCAGCGACCGTCATCGATATCGGCGGACAGGATGCAAAAGTGATCCGGCTCGGGGCAAATGGACAGGTCGATGATTTTGTCATGAACGACCGCTGTGCCGCCGGAACCGGCGCGTTTTTAGATGTAATCGCCCGTCGCTTGCAGCTGAATGTGAATACCGAAGTAAACAACGCACCACTTTCGCCTTTGTCCGCGTCAGCATGTCCGTGCAACAAACAAGCAATTCACCCGCTGCCGATCAGCTCTACCTGCGTGGTTTTTGCGGAGAGCGAAGTGGTCGGACATCTGGCACAGGGAAAAAATCCGGCCGCGATCCTCGCCGGTGTCCACCAATCCATCGCACGTCGTACAGTAACAATGATCCGGCAAGTCAAAGCGCAGGGACCGTTTTATTTTTGCGGAGGTGTCGCGCTAAATTCCGATCTGGCGCTGGCACTGCAGAAAGAACTGGACGAAACGGTAACGCAGGCCAATACCCCGCAGTTCTGCGGCGCCTTCGGCGCAGCACAGCTAGCAATCCGTGCCGCGGCAAAATAATCTGTACAAGAGAGACAAAAAAAGAAGTGCAACGCCATCAAGACCGCAGCCGTACAAGAATGCTGAGCAAAGAATTCAAACCAGAGCGTTACCGCTTGCGATAACGACCTTGTCCCGCCCGCTGTTTTTCGCTTGGTATAGTGCCTGATCCGCCTGATCCAGAAAATCGCCGACAACAGTCATCTGCTCTGCGTTATATAAAGAAATGCCGATGCTGACAGTCACAAAGATCGTCTTTCTCTCCGCCTTGATCTGCAGGACGCGAATGCTTTTGCGCAAGCGTTCGGAAATCCGGCGCGCATTCTGCAGCGACGTATTGGGCAGAAGAATCGCAAACTCCTCGCCGCCCATTCGTCCCAGCACATCGGTCCCCCGCAGCATATACTGCGCCTGCTCCGAGATGCGTGCCAAAACAACATCACCTGCAGCATGACCGTAGGTGTCATTGATATTTTTAAAGTGATCAAGATCCAGCATCAGAACGCAGAGGTCGCTGTTGTACCGACGGGCCCGTTCCATCTCAATCTGTGCCTGTTTCAGAAACGCGCGACGGTTGAGCGCACCGGTCAATTCATCCGTCAGTGCCATCCGCAAAAGCCGGTTTGCCACCGCCCCCATACTCTGGATCATCGGCCGGAAGATAAAGAATGCCTCAGCCACCAGCGTTACCAAAATCAAGAGCAGCGCCGCCCACTGAAAATACCCAAGGTAATCCAACTTCTGCGCACTGTCTTCCTCGCAGATTTCAACGATCTGATCCAAACCGTTCAGCAGGTCCAATCGCGCCAGATCCGCTACTTGCGTCACCTCAGAAGTCCAAACACCACTGCCGCCGTCTTGTGTCAAAATATGCTTGGCAGCAACGAGGTAATCCTCCACCTGCTGGTCCAGGCTCGTTTGGCAAAGCTTCAGGATTCTGCCATACGCATCGGATGACAGCTGACGCTTCAGATCCGTATCCCGATAGCGGGCATATTTTCCTTCAAAGTCATAAATCGTCCTGTCCAGATCCAGCTTGGCTGATTCATTGCCCATCGTATGCTGCATACACAGGCTGGCGATACGCTGGGAACGCATGCGCATCCGGCCGGTTTCATTGATAATCGCCCCGTCGCGCTTATGCTGAATCAGGATCAGGTTTAATACGACATGCGAAGAGATTGCACTCAGCGCAATCAACAGCAGTGCGACAATGTAGCGAAATGTCACCCGTCGCGTGGAAATTTGATATTGCCCCGCACTCATAGCAGACCCTTCATACCCGTATCTCTACTGATGCTATGGGCAGAAAGTCTAACCGTCAAGAAAAATTCCTCTTATAGTAAAATTACAATCCTAACAGAACAGACATTCACGCTCAGACGGTCGTCTCGTCATACTGCGGCTTTCCTCCAGCTCCGAGCAAATTCCGTTTTAATTTGAGGTAATATTTGTAATTTTCAAGCGGCACGTCCGCCTGCACACGGTGATCAATCCCGGGCAGAAATCCGCCTTCCTGAACAAGTGGCCGCAGTCTTTTCATTTCGGTTTCAATTGATTTTTTACTGTCCGTCAGAATCATCTTACAAAATCCTCCCTGCAAACGAATCCCCGGCCAGCGCCGCCGCAGCTCAACCGGATCACTGCCTCCATGCACCTCGACAGGGAACATACAGTTGATCCCGCCCGCAAGCAGACAATCAACAATCGGCTTGATATCCCCGTCACAATCCGTCCAGACAATTGTGCAACCGTGTTTTGCCAAAAGATCAGTAATCCGTTTATACCGGGGCGCCACGATATTGCGCATAAAGTCCACGCCAACAATCGGCCCGGAGTTAAAACAGATATCCTCCCAGCCGCTTGCGAAATCGAACTCGACATCCTTCAGCGCCGGTTCGATGGTCTGGATCGTCAGATTACAGAGGTGTTCGACAATATCCTCCAGCAGCTCCGGCTCGTCATGAACCATATAGCAGATATCTTCAAATCCGATCCAGTTGCGCGGGGTTCCGATCAGCGACCCGAAAAAAATCGCAAGCGGATAATCTCTGTTGTTATACGCCGCCGCCAACTCTTTCCAGTTTGCAGGCATCCGCAACGGATCCGGCTGCAAACGTTGTTTGAACTCATCCCAATCTTCACGGTTTTTGATCGGAAAATCGATATAGTGCGGAATCGACTTGTGCCCTTCTTTATTGATCTCGGCGATAAACCCTTCCGGATCACGATACTTGATATTCTTTTCATTTTCAGAAAGCACTTCATACTCAAACGCGGGAATCAGCCCCATCGACCGGATCGGCGCCGTCTGCCAGTTCTCGATGCCGAAATATTCATACGCTTTCTTTTCATTGTCGATATCTATCGGCAATCCCTGTTTGTGCCACCCCGACAACGTCTCCTGCCAGTACCCGAACTCAAAATTCGGCAACACATCAACCTGCTGAAAAAACATCGTCCGACGATAGCGCTGCCGAAGACTCATCCCCGCATCCACACCGCCGTTTTCCTTCGACAGTGACGCCACGTCCACTCCCTGCTCCATCATCGCAACAACTTCATCAGCATCCATCTTGTCCCCTTTCTGTCAGTACCGACTTGTTTCATCTTCCGCATGTGTTTGAACGAATCCAGAAACCTTCCGCATGCGGCAATGACCCGAAACCAGCATATTGTCATATATTGCACTCTACCTGAATAATTATCTATTGAAACAAGATGGTTCTTGGTTATCTTTTCATTTATCTGGATTATCTTGCTAATGGAGGAAATTATGCCCTATGCAGATAACGACCCACGCAGGCAACGGTTTGACAACTACTGGCATGTTCCTGAAGACACGGACCGGACACTCGGACTATGGGCTACGACTGCCGGTCGGTACACATCGTCTCTGCATACCTGCCCGCTGCGCGTCAGAGAGGATTTTTTGTTATTATTCTGTGCCTCGGGAAAAGGTGTACTCCAAGTCGAAGATACGGTGCACATCATCGAAGGAGGAATGCTGTTCGGACTTCTTCCCGGCGTCCTGCACTCGTACTGGAGCGATCCCGACGAAGGATGGGATATCTGGTATGTGCACTTTAATGGGGAACTTGCAGGAAAATTAATGACCCTCACTACAATCGACGAGCGTCAGCCAGTTATTCTTGTTTCCGATCCGGAACCGTTACAATCAAAGTTCGCGGCGCTCTGCGAGTGCCTAAAGAAAAAAGCCCCCCGTTACGAAACCGATACAACGGCTGCTCTATTTTCACTTTTACTGGAAACCAGACGACTGGGGAAATCTCCCGCAAGCACAGAAAGCTGGCTGAAAAAAGCAGTCACGTCCGGCGCGGAGGATCTGGATACAATGGCTGCTGCTGCAGGCATGTCTAAATTTCATTTCTGCCGCGCGTTTAAAGAAGCGACAGGCCGCTCCCCCTGGCGTTATGTCATTGAGCGTCGTCTTGCCCGGGCCAAGGAATTACTTGCCGGAACAAGCCTGTCGGTCAAACAAATCGCACGGGAAACCGGTTTTAATGATGCCAACTATTTCTCCCGCCTTTTTTCACATGAAATCGGCATGAGTGCGCGCGCTTTCCGCACCGTCAATCAGGAACAGCATTCATAACACAACGGCACTTCCGCGAATTATCCTCACACGCGGAACGCAGGACAAACACCCCGCGCAACATTTCAAGTACACAAAAAACGCACTGCCATAAAGACAGTGCGTTTCGATCGTTCAATCTCGCAACGAAGAAGGAATTATCTCCTGCCTTCGAGCTTCGCCTTACGCTTTTCGATGATCTCTTCAGCAAGCGAGAACGGCAGTGCTTCATAATGTTCGAACTTCATCACAAAGCTGGCGCGTCCCTGTGTCAGGTTGCGCAGTTCGCTGGCGTAACCAAACAGGTTGCCAAGCGGAACCATGCCGCGGATAATCTGGGCGTTGCCCTGCGAATCCATCCCGGTCACTCGGCCGCGTTTTGCACAGATGTTGCCAGTAACCGTACCGGAGTGGTCTTCTGGAGTGGTCACGTGGACACTCATGATCGGTTCAAGCAGCTGCGGGTTGGCCTTTAGGAATGCCGCCTTGAATGCCATCGAGCCGCAAATGCGGAACGCCTGTTCGGATGAGTCGACTTCGTGGTACTTACCGTCAACCAGACGCACGCGCATATCCACAACCGGATAGCCTGCCCACGCGCCTTTTTCCATTGCGTCGATAACACCCTTTTCGACCGCAGGGATGTATTCCTTCGGAATCGCACCACCAACGATTTCGTTGGCAAACTCGAAACCTTGACCCGGTTCCATCGGCTCGACGATAAACGAAACTTCAGCAAACTGACCACGACCACCGGACTGTTTCGAATAACGTTCGCGGTGTTCGACAGAAAGTTTGGCGGTTTCGCGGTAAGCAACCTGCGGCGCGCCTGCTTCGACAACAACACTGAACTCGCGCTTCAGACGGTCCATGATGATGTCAAGGTGAAGTTCGCCCATCCCGCTGATGAGGGTGTCATCTGTTTCCGGATCGGTCGAAACGACGAAGGTCGGATCTTCTTCAGCCAGTTTCTGCAGGGCTTTGCCGAGTTTGTCGCGGTCGGAATTCGATTCCGGCTTGACAGCGATCGACAGAACCGGCGCCGGAAATTCAATCGCTTCCAGCAGGATCGGGTGGTCTTCATCACACAGGGTATCACCGGTAATGGTATCGGCAAGACCGACAACCGCGCCGATTTCACCGGTGTACAATTCGTCAACCATCTCGTGACGGTTGGCGTGCATCACCAGAAGACGACCGACGCGTTGTTTCTTGTCCTGCGTCGAGTTCAGAACATACGTACCGGCTTTCAGGATACCGGAGTATACACGAACGTAGATCAACTTACCGACGTGCTTATCAGTCTGAATCTTGAACGCAAGTGCTGCGAGCTTACCGTCGTCAGACGCTTCGCGGCTGAGTTCTTCGTCGCTGTCGGGATTGGTACCGATCGTGGGCGGAAGATCCAGCGGGCTGGGCAGGATTTCAACAACAGCATCAAGAAGACGCTGCACGCCCTTATTTTTGAACGCACTGCCACAGAGAACCGGCGTTATATCAAAGCTGTGGGTCGCCTTGCGGATCGCAGCCAGAATTTCGTCGCGGGTGATCTCTTCATCTGCGCAGAACTTTTCCAGCAGCGCTTCGTCAGACGCACTAACCGCTTCGATCAGGTTTTTGCGCCACTTGTCGGCTTCTTCCTTGAGGCTATCCGGAATCGGCTCTTCGCGGAAGGTTGTGCCCTGGTCGCCTTCTTCATAGTAAACCGCACAGTTGTCGAGCAGGTCGACGAGCCCGATAAATTCAGCACCTTCGCCGATCGGGAAGTTAACCGGAACCGCGTTTGCGCCGAGTTCTCTCTGAATTGCAGAGACAACGCCGAAGTAGTCGGCACCGATACGGTCCATCTTGTTGACAAACGCGATGCGCGGCACGTCATACTTTTCAGCCTGACGCCATACTGTTTCCGACTGCGGCTGTACGCCACCGACAGCACAGAAGAGGCCGATCACGCCATCGAGAACACGCAGGGAGCGTTCAACTTCAACGGTGAAGTCAACGTGTCCGGGGGTATCGATAATGTTGATCTGGTGATCTTTCCAGAAGGTCATGGTTGCAGCAGAGGTAATGGTGATCCCACGTTCCTGTTCCTGCACCATCCAGTCCATGGTCGCAGCACCATCGTGGACTTCGCCGATCTTGTGTGAGCGGCCGGTATAAAAAAGAATACGTTCGGTACAGGTGGTTTTACCTGCATCGATGTGCGCCATGATCCCGATGTTGCGGACCCGTTCCAGAGGACATTTTCTTGCCATGTTCCGATACTCCCTGCAAAAGTGCTTTTTTACGAAATCGATTCGTTCCTAATATTAACCGTTCAGGTTTTCACTCTATTTGAACCGCGTTATAAAACAGCTAGCCTGCATACATTTACTTGCCTTAATATCCCCGCAGGCTCCAGCCGCATTCGCATTCTGTTACCGCCGGCAAGGGGTCTGCCGTACAATAAAAAGGCCTCCGACTACCCGCAGGCTGCCGGAAGAAGAATGCAAAGTATAGAAATTTAAGGGAAAGCGGGAAAAATGCAAGAAAAATCGTTGCCAAAGCTGACCTAGGAGTAATATCGCGTGCCCAAATCTGGAAAATCAGGCAATTGGACTCAACCGGCAACGCGTTTCAGCACATAATAACGCGAACGCCGGTGGCCAAAGACATAATCCCCGCTTTTCCACTCGACAAACAGGTAATCAACGCCTTCCATCTGCTTGATATAATAGTCGGCCGCAGTGCGGTCGCCCCGATGAAACAGCTTTCCCCGCGTCCAGGTATAATACGGTTTTGACGTTTTACCCGCAGGCAGAAAGGTCAGCTCATCCAACACCATCTCGCCGGTTAACGACTGACCATTCGGTGAAAATGCGCCGATCGTATTAACAAAATCAACCGTCTGCCACTGTCCTACCACTTCAGGATCATCAATAAACGGCACATCGAGATTATCCTGCTGCGCGACAACATCAGAACGGACAGAGGTGAACCTCAAAGTCAATGCTCCAGTAATGACTCCAGCAACAAAGATCGCAACAACCAGCAAAGCCATCTTCACTCTCGGCCCTTTCCACACTTCATATTTTCCGCAGACGATGCCAACAGCAAAAGCGACAGCGACCAGCAAAAGTGTTTTCATTCTCAACCCTTTTCAGACAAGACCCGCGTCACAAATCAGGACGACTGCCCCGCCCCTTCTTCAGCCGCATCAAAACTCCGGATCAGGTCAATTTTCGCCTGCGCCTCTTCTTTTGTCATGATCCCGTGATCTGCCAGCCATCTAAATTTGCGCAGCTCATTTTCCGCGGAGTTTTCTGGATCAATCGTCGCGTATTTATCCAGATAATACTGTTTACGATGGCGATTAATCGCATCCATGACAGTATCAAATGTTTTATTCTTTATAATAAAAACACGCCCCTCATTTGCTT
>QKHZ01000193.1 GCA_003249795.1 bacterium
AATTCTTCCGATTCAAGCCGTCGGTATAAATCCTCATAGATTGCAACAAAGGCAGGGGCTTTTTTCCCCTGCAAAACGAACTTCTGACTCAGATCCAACATATTTCACCTTAATTAAGTATTTACAAATCAGATTTTATGATGTACAATCATCAGCGAAGATGTTTAAACAACATAACCCATTGATCAAATTATACAACATTTAACGATTTTAGTCAACTTGCGAAAACTGATAGAATGCACATAAGAAGCCGCCATTCCATAAGACGACGGGTCGCACGAAGAACGGTATGGCGAAGCAGTATCACCCATATAATCTAATCCTGATGCGACGTTGTGCCGGCAAATCATTCACGATATCAAGAGAACAAAATTTCCGCCAATATGCGGAATGATAAAAAAGGGAGGAACATGCAATGAAGAAAAACGTATTCTTAGCACTGCTGATGGTGGCAATACTTCTGTTTGCGTATGCATGCGCACCAGCAACCGTGGAAAGCACAACTCCGGATGATACCCAATCCGCTGAAGCGGTCAGCGAAGAACCCGCAGACGCTGCAGCCGACGAGATTGCTGCGGCTGACGTTAAAGTCGGGCTGGTACTAACGGGCACGCTCGGTGATCAGTCAGTTAATGACCAGGCATATGCCGGATTGATGTACTGTGAGGAGAACTACGGCGTACAGGTCAAAGCGGTTGAATGCACGGATGCTTCTATGTATGCGGAAGCAGCTCAGAAATTCTGCGAAGAGGGATATAATCTGGTCGTTTTCAATGCGTTCAGCCAGGAAGAAGCGCTGCGCACCGTCGCACCTGCGTATCCGGACGTTGCCTTCATGATTCTGGATACCGTTGTCGACGACATCGCGAATGTGGCCTGCTTTACATATGCAACGCAAGAAGTGTCTTTTCTCGCCGGCGTTTTAGCAGCGCGCAAGTCGACCACCGGTGTGATCGGATTCATTGGCGGTATGGAGATTCCGACAATCCAAAAATACCAGAAGGGATTTGAAGAAGGCGTTGCGTACGTGAACGCAGAAGGTACGGTCATCGCCAAATACGTCGGCAACGACGGAAACGCCTGGAACGATCCGGCAACGGCAAAGTCTCTTACGCTCGATGAGATTGCAAACGGCGCGGATGTCTGCTTCCATGCTGCCGGCGGCAGCGGCCTCGGCCTCATTGAAGCCTGCAATGAAAAAGGCGTTTACTCGATTGGCGTGAACATCGACCAGTCGCACCTTGCGCCCGATACGGTTCTGACCAGCGCACTGACCCGTGGTGATGTCGCCATCCAGATTTTCGTCAAAAGCTATCTTGACGGAGCGGTGCTCACCGGTCACACGACGCTCAACTGCGCCAACGATGGCGTAGGTCTGGTCGAGAGCTCGTTCTTTACGGATGACGACAAAGCGATCATTGCGGACATCACCGCAAAAATCATCTCTGGAGAGATTAAAGTCACGAATGTAATGGATTATTAATCCTGCTTCACCTATATTGATAGGTGTAAGACAACGGTTGATTAGGTTCAAGTGTCCGGGGCAGTCTTGCCCCGGACATTGATTGAAGGGTGGTTATGTAGCATGCAGGGAATCGTCATGCGAGACATCAGCAAAGAGTTTGATGGCAAGTGGGCGCTTCGCGACATTCATTTATCCGTTGAAAAAGGTACAATCCATGCCATCGTTGGTGAAAACGGTGCAGGCAAGTCTACGCTGATGAACATTCTTAGTGGTGCGTTGACGCCAAACCAGGGAACGATTCTTCTAGATGGCAGGCAGGTTGCGTTTAAAAACCCGCAGGACGCATCGCGGCTCGGAATCGGAATCGTGCATCAGCACTTCATGCTGATTCCAATGCTGAAAGTATGGCAAAACGCGATTCTTGGTATTGAACCGGTCAAGAATAACGGAAAAATCGATAAAAAAGCAGCGCTGAGCATGCTGCAAAAGGCCTGTTCCGATTATGCAATCACGCTCAATTTCGAGCAGGTTGTCGGCACGCTGACCGTCGGCGAGCAACAGCGTGTAGAAATATTGAAAGTCATGATCCGGCAGGCGGAGTTTATCATATTCGACGAGCCGACGTCCGTGCTGACGCCGCAGGAAATAGAGAACCTGCTGTCCAATATTAAGAGCCTCAAACAGATGGGTAAAACAATTCTGTTTATCAGCCATAAGCTGGAAGAGGTTTTAGGCATTGCGGACCGGATTACGGTTTTGCGGCAGGGCAAACTGATTGGCACGCTCGACTGCGGAGAAGCCTGCGTGGATCAACTGGTATCCATGATGGTCGGCCGTGAGGTTTGCATCGAAGGCGCGCCGCTTCAGATTTCGCGCGGGAAAGAGTTGCTGCGAGTAGAGCGCTTGTGTACCGATCGAACACGCTTCTCTGCCGGGCTTGATCAGATTTCGTTTTCGCTGCATGAGAGCGAGATACTCGGCATTGCGGGCGTGGATGGAAATGGTCAGTCGGAGTTGATTGAAGCGCTGCTCGGGCTCCGCAAAACGAGCAGCGGGAGCGTGAAGAAACACGGAAAAGAACTGACCGGGTTGTCGAGCGCGCGTATCCGCAGGACCGGTATTGCGGTAATACCACCCGACCGCCAGACGCAAGGGTTGGTGCTTGCCAACCCCATAAAAAGCAATATCATCATGGGTTGTGAGGACAGTTCCCTGCTTGGAAGACACGGCACGATGAAGAAAAGAAGCGTCCAGTATGTTACAAAAGAGCTTGCCCGGCAATATGACGTGCGCATGCCGTCGCTGGAAGCGCTTGCCTCCGAACTCTCGGGCGGCAACCAGCAGAAGGTGATTCTGGCGCGCGAATTCGGATTGCGGGAATCCGATCTGATTATTGCGATGAATCCGACCCGCGGCCTGGATGTCGGGGCGATTGAATTCGTCTATGAACAGCTGGAATCGCAGAAGAAAAAGAAAAAAGCGGTTTTACTGATTTCAACGGAATTGTCCGAAGTCCTGCGGCTGTCCGATCGAATTGCGGTGCTGTTTCAAGGACGCATTATGGGCATCGTCAAGAGAAGTGATGCAAGTGTCGAGCTGCTCGGGCGGCTCATGGCGGGAATAGACGCGGAGAAGGATGGATGCCGATATGAAGAAGCCTAGCGAGTCAGTTACTCGCGCACGCGATTCGATTCTGATCGTAGCAATCAGTTTTCTGATTGCGCTGTTTGTCGGTGCGTTGATTTTATTACTGCAAGGGGAAAACCCGATTGAGGTCTACCGGTATTTATTGGTTGACCCGCTGGTGTCGAAAAACGGCTTGCTCAAAGTTCTGGGTAAAGCGACGCCGTTGATTTTTACGGGTCTTGCGGGAACGTTCGCGTTCCGCTGTAATGTGTTTAACATCGGGCTGGAAGGCCAGCTCTATGCCGGTGCGCTGACCGCCGCTGTATTGGGTTATACCCTGCAGGGGCTTCCGCCCTGGCTGCACCTTTCCATCTGTTTTGCCGGAGCAATGATAACGGGCGCGGCTTGCGCTTTTATCCCGGCGGTTTTGAAAGTCAAGTTTGGCGTACATGAAGTGATTACGACGATCATGCTGAACTATATTATATCCAACATCATTTCCATGCTCGTGATCAATTATTTCCGCAATCCCGGGGAAACCGCGCGTACGCCTTATGTGCTGGACTCAGCGCGATTGACCCAGTTTAAACTTCCCGAGCAGGCAAATTGGGGGCTGGTGATCGGTGTTTTGCTTTGCATTGTCGCGTATTGGGTCTTTTCGCGAACGGTATTTGGCAGTCATGTAGACGCAGCGGGAAAAAACCTTCTTGCGGCACGGTATTCCGGGATCAACGCCGACCGGCTCGTCATCATCACCATGATGCTATCCGGAGCGGTTGCAGCGCTTGGCGGACTGGAGCGCGTGCTAGGCGCGTTCGGATATATGGAAGTCAATTTTTCGCCGGGGTTTGGCTATGACGGTCTGGTGATTTGCATCATAGCGCGGATGAACCCGCTCGGGGTGCTGATAGTCGCGCTGCTGATGGGATTGATGAGTTATGGCGGGATGAACCTGAATATTATGACGACGGTTCCGCTGGAGTGGGTACGCATACTTACTGGATTGATTTTTGCGTTTGTTGTAATCGGCAACACGCTGCTCAAGCAAAGAGGCGGCATCCTGTTTCATAAAAAAAGTTTGCAAGCGGAGGATGCAGTATGACGATTTCCATCACATCCATTTTAGCGCGCATGTTTGCATCGGCAACTCCTATCGCGCTTGCTGGAATCGGGGGATTATTCGGGGAGCGGAGCGGCATCTCAAACATCGGGCTGGAGGGAACAATGCTCCTGTCTGCGCTCGCTGCCGCGGTTGGAACGCATTTCTCAAACGATCCGTGGATCGGACTGACCTGCGGGATGGTTTGCGGGCTCCTCGTTTCGCTGCTGCATGCGTTTCTGAGTATTACGGTAAAGGTAGATCAGATCGTCATCGGGCTTGTGATAAACATTTTCTCAGCAAATGCCTCCGTTTATCTGTTGAGCGTGTTTTTTCGCAACAAAGGCGCGTCCCCGACCATTACAAAGCTGCCGTATGTTTCGATTCCGTTCCTGAGGGATATCCCAGGCATGTCGGAAATATTCTCCAACATTTCCGTTTTAACGATACTCGCCGTGGTTATCATGCTGATCGCACAGTTTCTGCTTTACCAGACACGGTTTGGTCTGCATGTGATCTCGGCAGGGCAAAACGCAAAGGCCGCTTTCGTGATGGGTGTAAAAGTCAAACGAACGCAATATCTCTCTGTCCTGATTGGCGGGCTTTGCTGCGGACTGGCAGGTTCCTATCTCTCCATATCTTATCTGAACATGTTCGTGAAAAACATGGTCAGCGGGCGAGGGTTTATTGCGATCGCAGCGATTCTGATCGGGCGGTACAACCCGGTCGGCGTCATGCTGGCGAGCCTGTTCTTCGGGCTTGCGGACGCGTCCCAGATCGCGCTGCAGGGAACGGTCAGCATTCCGAATGAGTTCGTGCAGTCGATCCCCTATGTGCTGACGATTCTGGTTGTTACCGTGAACGAATGGCGCACACGAAAATTATCCCCGGTTTAAAACCGGGATTACTGAGGAGCAACACATGGAAACAAAGAGCAAACAGATGACGCCGGGCGTACGCTTCATGAAAGCGATCTCCTTTGAATCGGTGGATCGCATCCCGATGATGGACTTTGGGTACTGGCGTGAGACGATCGATAATTGGCACAAGCAGGGTCTGCCTGCGGAAGTGGACTCCACAGAGGAGATAGAGGCATACTTTGGCCTTGACCGCGGATTCGAGACGAATCTCGTCAATTATTGGGCGGACAGCGGCCCGGTAGGAATCATGTGGGGGATCTGGCCGGAGTTTACAAAAGTGAAGGTTGGCGAAACGGAAGATTCGATTATTTATGAAGGCGAAATCGGACGGATTGTC
>QKHZ01000253.1 GCA_003249795.1 bacterium
CGCACGATTGTTTCTCATTTTCAACATTTCTCAATATATTAAAGCAACAAAAAGGCTGATATGCATATTCAATCCACAAAAAACGCAGTGACATCTCTGCCCCCGCGCTTTGAATTTATGATTTCAGTATATCTCTCACGAACCGCAGCAGCAGCAATATACCTCCCGGCTCATCTGACGGCCTTTGTCGAAGAAGTGCTTCACTGATTCATATTTAATCCCTGGCGGCAGCGAGTGGTCGGAGTGGAGAATATACGGCGTCTTGGTCTTGAGCGCGTATCCGAGCGTCCGCTCAAGCTCCTTGTCGATCCGCGGGATATCATTGCTGGCCAGTTCACGCACGTCATACCCGCCGCAGAAGCCGATCTTGTCGCCGAAGAGGTCGATCAGGTGCGGCAGATCCATTCCGGCCTTGACTTCTATCGCTTGTAAAAGATCCATCCCTGCCTCGATCATCCCCGGCACGAGGGGCTCAACAAACCCGCAAGAGTGAACAATAACCTTTTTCCCGCGCGCATGGAACCAGTCAAACAGCATTTTGTGGGATGGCTGAATCAGTTTCGCGTAGTGCTCAGGCGACATGAAAGGCTTACCCTTGAATCCCATGTCTTCATACATCCAGATCCCATCAGGATCGCCCTCCTCCTCAAACAGCACTTCAATATGCCGGATCAGCATCTCTGCAAACGTCATCGCCATTTCATAAACCCAATCCGGATCCTCAAGCATCCCCATCAGCATATACTCATGCCCGCAGACCGGATGAATCAGCTCAAACGGCCCGGCAAAGGCATAACAGAAAAACTGGTTGTCCTTCGCGGCTCGCGCTTTCTGCTTCCGGTAGTCCTCAAAGTTTATGCGGCGGCGGTCAAATCCGATAACGTGCGGCTTGATCAGCTTGTCCCAATCTTCTTTTTCCTGCACGGTGAACCCGACATGCTCCGGCGTAGACGAGTGTTTTTTGTGTCTTCTCATTTTCGCACCGTTGCCGTCAAGCGTCAGGATTGTCTCGTCGGTTTCATCCAGCACAACCGGTTTGAAATCAAGATCCGCAACGGTATTGATCACCCAGGCCATCAACAGATCCAGATTCAATTTTTTATTAAAATCAATCTCCTCAGTCAGAACACCGGCCTCGTACCACTCCGCATTGGTCTCGTTCCAGATGTGCTCAAAGCACGGCACCTGATCGACCGGCTTGCGATTCAAGACATTACTCACCCGCTGTTTTCCCGTCATCGTTTCCATGTTGGCATTCCTTTTTTTCGCAAGTAAACCCACGGTACCCGGCGGCTACTCCGGCGGACTTGTTGTAACAATCCTACAAGAAATTTTCTCTATCAATCTATTTACACGCTTTTAATCAAGTTTTGAATAGACAGAACCGGTATCTTTTTGTATTTTTCCGTTATGAAACGATAAAATCAATCGGGCAAAAGAAAGGAACGGAATGAGCTTAAACCCGAGCCCCCTCTGGCCTCCGCTTCATCCGGTTCTGCAGGCAGGCGCACTCACCGCATGCCATCAAGAATGGGAGTGGAACGCGCAGCCTAGTATGATGCCTGCATTCAATATCTGGCTGGTTTTGGCCGGAAGCGGATCGCTAGAGCTGGATGGAAATCTTTATACGGCTGGCCCGGGAGACTGTTTTCTGATTAAACGCTGGCAGGAAACCCATGGCCGACACGATCCAAAACGACCGCTGACCGTTCTCTGGATGGACTTCAATGTCTTTGATGATCGCGGAAAAATGCTGGCGATCGACAAACTGCAAACGCTGCCGGTTCCCGCCACGCACAGGTTGATCAATGACACCCGCACGCTCGAGGCGACCATGCACCGGTGCCTGAGCGCATTCCTTCGCGATAGCGATCCGCTTACAGGCCAGACATGGCTACGCGCAAGCCTTTGTGAAATAGCCAGCACAGACAATGTCCACCAGCTTCGAGAGCAGGCAGGAAGCCACGCCGAACAGATCAGCCAGCTTTGTCAGGAAATCACTGAACACCCCGAATATATCTGGCGGGTTGAAGAGATGTCTGACACATTGCACCTGAGTGCCGATCATTATTCACGGTTGTTTTTGCATTATACCGGTATGCGGCCGGTAGACTTTGTCATTGCCCGAAGAATGGAAAAGGCGCGTGCAATGCTAGCGATCTCCAACTCGCGGATCGGCGAAATCGCTGACTCGCTAGGATACCGCGACGTCTACCACTTCAGCTCCCAGTTCCGCGACCGCACAGGAATCAGCCCATCGGCCTACCGCAAAAGGTTTTACTCAGCACAGGCAATCCAAACCGGTACGCATCAAAAATAAACCGGAGACGTTACGAATCAGCCTAGAACTTACTCTTTTCATACAGTTCAGCATAATAGCCGTTCAAAGCGACCAGTTCCTCATGCCTGCCCTGCTCGACCAAACGCCCTCCCCTGAGGACATACGTCATATCCGCATTACGAACGGTGGAAAGCCGATGCGCAATCACAATCGTCGTCCGTCCCTTGCAGAGCACCTCCATCGCCGACTTGATCAGAGCCTCGGACTCATTATCAAGTGACGATGTTGCCTCATCAAAAATCAGAATCGCCGGATTCTTCAGAAACACGCGGGCGATCGACAAACGTTGTTTCTGACCACCAGAAAGTTTGACTCCCTGCTCGCCGACAGTCGTGTCCAACCCTTGCGGCAACGACTGGATAAAGTCAAGGATATTGGCGTTGCGCGCGGCTTCAATGATCTGCTCCTCGGTTGCGCCGGGGCAGCCGAACTCGATATTCTCGCGAATTGTCGTGTCAAACATAAAGACATTCTGCTGAACAATCCCGATGCTCTCACGCAAGAACTCCTGCTGCAGCATTTTGACATCATTGCCATCGATTGTAATACTGCCTTCAACCGCTTCATAAAACCGAGGAATCAGTGACGCCAGCGTCGACTTGCCCGCACCGGACTCACCCACCAGCGCCGCTGTTTTTCCCGCAGGAACCGAAAGGGAAATATCCTTCAGTATCCAGTCGGCAGAAGTATCATATTTAAACGACAGGTTCTCAATCCGGATTTCGCCGTCCACCTTCTCCGGCCGGATTGCATTCTCATGATCCACAATATCCGGTTGCTCGTCCATCACCTCGAAGAACCGCTCAATGGAGGCCATTCCCTGCTGGTACTGCTCGATAAAATCGGTCAGTCGCCGCACCGGCATCATCGTCAACCGTGTGAATAGCATAAAGCCGATCACTTCAGCCCACTGGATTTTGCCATACATCATCAGCAGAATCCCGCCGCCGATAACGATAAACTGGTACGACTCCATCAGAAACATCATGCCGGAAGCAAACATCCCCATCTGGCTATACATATGCTCCTTCGCCTGACAGAACAAACCGTTCACCTCTTCAAACTTGTTGATCTGGTGCTTTTCGTTGGCATACGACTGAACTTCACGGATTCCCTGAAGCGCGTTTTCAACATTACTGTTAATATCCGCAATGCGCTTACGCATCGCCCGAAACCCACTGCGCATCCGCGTGCCCATGATCATGCCCCACGCAAGCAGGCAAATCAGCGGGACAACAGAAACCGCAGCCAGAAGCGGATTCATATAAAACATCGCAATCATCGCGCCGATCAGAAACGTCAACGAGATAATGAAATCTTCCGGTCCATGGTGCGCAAGCTCCGAAATATTCAGCAGATCATTGGCAATCCGCGAGATTAAATGCCCGGTCTTTGTGCGGTCGTAATAGCTGAACGACAGCTTTTGCAGATGCCGGAACAAGTCCTGCCTCATATCGGTTTCAATCCGCGCACCGAGAATATGCCCCCACTTGATATTGATGTAATGAGTAAAAGCAGAGACAGCAATCAGCAGCATCAGCAAACCGATTTTAACAGCTACCTTGTGCACATCACCGCCCTGAATGTCATTCTTCAGCATGTCGGTGGTAAAATACGGGATCGCCAGCGCAAATGTCGAATGAAGCACAGCACTGGAGAAATCAAGCGCCGTCAGCCATTTATACGGCGCATAATAATGGATCAATCTTCGAATCATCTTTTTCCTTTTCAAACGAATTATTTAACTTAAATCACCATTTAGGATATTACATCCTTCACCCGTTGTCAAGTCTCTTGGCGAAGATATAGAATGAAAAGAGCTTATTGCCGAAGGCAGAACGATATGATATGATATATTATTCGTGTCACTGACTTGCAAGCGACGAGCAAGATAGATTAGAATTTGAGACATAACGCCCCGCCGTTGCGGGAAAATCAAGAATAAAAGGATACCGAATTTGTCTACACGCATGGACCGTCAGGACATTCAGCTTGAGCGCGAACGTTGCTTTCTGATCAGCGCGATCACTCCCGGAAAATATTCCCCGCACGAAGACCCGCTCTCGGAACTTGCGAGCCTGATCGACACAGCCGGCGGACAAGTTGTCGGCACCCTGACCCAGCGCCTGGACGCGCCGCACAAACGAACGTATTTCGGCAAAGGCAAATTTGAAGAACTCGCCGACCGTGTCGTCGAAACACAAGCCGATACTATTGTCGCGGATGACGACCTGTCCCCGACCCAGCTCTCCGCCCTTGAAGATGCATGTCGGCGAAAAGTGATTGACCGCAATGAAGTGATCCTCGATATTTTCGCATCCCGCGCACGCAGCCATCAGGCACAGCTTCAGGTTGAACTGGCTCAGGCACAGTATGAACTGCCCCGCCTTGCACGCAAGTGGACCCACCTTGAACGCCTCGGCGGCGGGATCGGAACGCGTGGCCCCGGTGAATCCCAGATCGAAAGCGACCGCCGTATCCTGCGCCGGAAGATCAAACTGCTCAGGGCTGAGCTGACCGAAATCGAACAACGCAAAGCCCGGGAGGTATCCTCCCGCCATGAAGTATTCACCACATGCCTGATTGGCTACACAAACGCGGGGAAAAGTTCACTCTTGAATCTCCTGACCCAAACCGGAACCCTCGCGGAAGACAAGCTTTTCGCTACGCTCGACACACTTACACGTCGCTATGAATTCACCGATGGCCTTGCGTTTCTTCTCTCTGACACGGTCGGATTTATCCGGCGTCTTCCGCACCATCTAGTGGCCAGTTTCCACGCGACCCTTGAAGAAGCGGCGCAGGCTGATCTGTTACTGCACGTTGTTGACGCAAGTGACCCACTGGCAATGGAACACACCCGAGCTGCCAATGATATTTTACAAGAATTAGGAATGCACGGCAAAAACAGGTTATACCTGCTGAACAAGGTTGACGCCGTTACGGACGAAGCCGCATTTGCTGCATTCAAAGCCAGCCTTGACCCGGCCTGCTGCGTCTCGGCCATTACCGGCGAAGGCACTGAAAAGCTCCTGGAGATGGTTCGTGAAAAGGCGCTAAAGGGCTCTGTCAC
>QKHZ01000249.1 GCA_003249795.1 bacterium
CACGTGCTGAAGCACGTAATACTGCAAGTCCTGCCGGTCATTTTCCTGAGGCACAAGCACAAGTTCGGCATCCGACCACTCAATACCGTCGTGACTTGTACGGCGGTGAATAACGCGAATCCAGTCACGCGCGTTGTCATATTCTACCCGGCGCTCCGGCGCAGTGTTTCCATTCAGCAACATGACTGAAAACAACGTATAGACTCCGGTTTGCGGATCGTACGACACTGACGTCGCATCATTTGAAATCTTCCGCTGCGCTGTTTCATCAATGCTAGAGCATCTCTGAAGACCGTCTTTTATCGTTAATAAGCCATCGCTGGCCTCGCCTTGCCGAACCATGCAATCAGAAGGATGGTATAGACAAGGATTGTCGAGATTAACAATTCTGAAATGCTTGCCATCATCGCTTTCGCATTTCACATAGCGGATCATACCGGCGCCGTGGATCCAGAAAAACATGACAATCCGCCCTTCGGCATGAAGGACGTAAGGTTGTGCACAACTCACGCCTTCTGGTAGCCCGTCGATAACCAGCGGCGTATAATGATCTGCGATCAACGGCCACAAAGAAAGGTCATCGGTGTCGATGAAGCCGATATCGAGCGTGGTTGTCCTGTCAGGCATCCAGAGTCGTTTGGTCTGATAGATACGAAATCTCGACCCACCGAGCGGGAGGACCGATGACATGTGATTGCCATACAGTCCTGTATGCCCATAACCCGCCCCCCCCGTAAAGCCGATGATCTCCGGCTGCGGGAAAACAATATGACAGTTTTTGAGTTGGATATCGTCCTGCAACGGCAATGGAATGGTCATTTCATCCCCGATCAATTTGTCTTGAGCGATCACTGCTTGACGGTGACACCATCACGCACGGCATAGCTGACACTTCGCCGTGCATAACGCGCCGCGATCCGTGAGTTTCTTGCGCAGATTTTCTACCGTGAATTCTGCACTATGATTACGATCAACCTGCATTGCCGCTGCTACCCCGGCCGCCTCTGCCTGCGCCATGCCGATTGGAATTACCCTCGTGGAAGCCATAGCTTCATGCGTCGCCGAAATCGCCCGTCCTGCCACAAGCAGATTAGTGGTTTTTCTCGGCTTCAGCGAACGATAGGGAATCGTGTATACTTTTGGATGCCGTGTTTCAAGACCGCCATGATCGGGCGAGTGTATATCAAGGTGATAAGCTCCGCAGGCGATGGCATCATCAAAGACCCTTCCCTCCAGCAGATCATCAGCGCATAAGGTGTATTCGCCCACAAGATGATTCATTTCCCGGATTCCAATCGAAGCACAGGTTGAGGACAACACGCAGGAAGAGAAGCCGGGGACATGATTTTTAAGAAACTGAAGCCATGGCTCCACCTGGCTAAACCCTTGCATTTCAGAGCCGGTATAATTGACACTGTCAGCCGGATTCACATCTTCGACCCGTCCTGCCACCGTGACAAACTTCCTCTGGTTGGGCATGAAGACTCCCGGCATGTTGTCGCGCGGAAGATTCATTCCTTCGTTTTTTGCTTTCTTTATCAGTTGTGTAAAAGCGCCTGCGATGAATCCTTCCTGCTTCAGTACCGCATTGACATGCGACAAGGGATCATCCAGCGCGAATGGCCTGAGTTCCGTTGGATTGGCCAGAAAATATTTACCGAGTTCTGTAAAGTCAATTTCACCGACTTCAAACACCCATGATGAAACCTGAACTTTCCCGTCATTCTCACGGCCCTTTTTGAGCACTTCCCCTGCCTCGCGTGCAACAAGTCCAGAGTCGGTGCAATCGATAGCGAATTTGCAGTCAACCGCTATCACTCCCTCTCCGCCAAGAAGAAATGCACGCGCAATTTTATCATTCTCTTTCTCAAGACCGGCGAAGCGGGTATGTAACAGCATCTGGACGCCATGCTCTTGCAGCATTTGCGCCGCGATGATCTTCAGCCAGTCGCCATTCATATACGACACGCTTCCGCAGATCGGATCCGGATAGATCCTGCTGGCCGCGCCTTTTGCCGCCATCCGTTTTTGCAGCGTCAAGGCGATGCCACGCACGACTTCATCTCCCTCGCGCGAGTGAAACCCCATCCACGACGGGATGTCGATGGCATTACCTCCGACATAGCCGTTCTGCTCTACCAGTAGTGTTTGGGCGCCTTCTCTTGCCGCAGCGATGGCGGCTGCAATCCCGGTCGTACCGCCTCCGATGACGATGACATCACACGAAAACGATTTTGCGATGTTAAGATTCAATGAACCTGTCATGATTAATCTCTCTCGATCCATGTGAAGTGCGATTGAAAGGAATGCACGCCTATTCCTGCAGGAAGTGTATGTGCAGATGCTTTTGCATGATTTCGTTTATTTTTAGGGGATTTTGGGTTCTGACGGCGTTCAGCACATCCAGATGGGTAATCCGGTTGGGGTCGTTGAACCGATTGGCGTAATCCGGTGATGCGTATCCCTTGCGGGTCTCGATATCACTGAAAAACCGATACAGGATAATCTGAAATGACATGATCGCCTGATTTCCAGTCGCCTTGTACAGGCAGGAGTGGAATTCATAATCACATTCCTGATAAAGCGTAAAGTCGTCTGGACTTGCCTTCTCCCTGTCAACAATGTCCTGCATCTGCGCAAGATCCATCTTACTAACGTTTGCGGCAAGGAGGTCACCCATGCCGATTTCAAGCGTGAGCCGCAGATTGAAAAAATCCTGCTGATCATTCTGATTCAGAAACTGCGGGTTCATGACTTTGCGCATAGTCTCAAAAATCTTCGGCTTCGCGACAATCATTCCGCGACGCTTGCGGGAAGAGATTACACCCAGCATGCGTAGACGACTCACCGCCTCGCGCACCATCGGGCGACTGATGCCCAGCATTTGCGCCAGTTCATTTTCCTTTGGAAGGCTGTCTCCAGGCGTCAACTTCTCTTTCTTGATATAACTGTATATTGCGGCCTCTACTTCATCGGTTAATGACTTCACTTCAATCTGTTCAAACATATCCTCAACTCCCGCATCACAAAAGATGTTGTGCTGTCGTGCAACTGAACTTCCGTAACAATACCCAAAGAAATCGACATTGTCAATTACGTATGACATATAGAGGTATTTTTCTCAGAAAATTAGCATATACTTATCATGCCTTAATAATTGCAACTCTTTGTTATATTATACTTAATCGCAAAACATTCTAGTTGCCGAGTAGCGAAAATGACTAGAAATATTATTTATTTTGTCTGACATTTTGACATATGATGAGATGGCGGTATACTTGCGTTGATTACCTGACGACAAAGTGCCTTATGCTGATTTCATTCAAAATCACAACAGGATGGTCAGGTGCCTTCTTGAAAGACGAACCAAAATCATCACGGAACAGAAAGATCTTTGCCTCGGAGATAATAAGCAATGTACAAACCACTGCGCGGAATCATTCCGGCAACACCGACCCCCATGACCGAAGACGGCTCCATTTTTCCTGATTACGTCCCAACGTTGATGAATCACCTTGTTTCCCAAAAGGTGCAGGGAATTTTCGCGTGCGGAACCACGGGGGAGTTTGCATCATTAACCGTCAACGAACAAATCAGAATGCTCGAAGCATTCAGAGACGCAACACCCTCTGGAATCTCTCTAATCGCTCATGTCGGTAGAGGATCTGTCGCAGAAGCATGCGAAGTCAGTAAGGCCGCTGCCCGAATGCAAGTGGACAGGGTCTCCATCGCACCGCCACATTACTACAAGATTGGTGACGCCAGAATGCTGACGGAAATCTGCGCGCGCGTGGCAGAATCCGCAGACGGACTTCCATTTTATTATTATCACATCCCGGCATTAAGCGGCACCTCGGTGATGATGCGCGACTTTGTTCCGCTGGCAATAAAAGCGATTCCGAATTTCAAGGGAGTTAAATTCACAAATGAAAATCTGATGGATTTCATGAGTTGTGTTGATGAATTTGGTGAATGCGCAGAAATGATTTATGGCCGTGATGAAATGTTACTGGCCGGTATTGCCACAGGCGCAGACGCCGCCATCGGCTCCACATTCAACTATATGGCGCCGGTATATGCACAGATCATGCAGTCGTTTCAAAATGGCGATCATGTAAGCGCCAGAAGATGGCAGGCGCGCGCGGTCTCGGTAATCCGTCTCTTTAGTCGCTATGGAGGTTCTGCCGTCACCAAGGCGATGATGAAGATCGTAGGAGTCGACTGCGGCCCCAATCGCCAACCGCTACGGAATCACGCGAAAGAAGAGCGTACAGCGTTGAAAAATGACCTCGAAAAAACCGGTTTCTTTGAATGGCGAAATGGAAATGAATTATAGCAAATAATTATCTGCTATAATTCATTTGGCGTTAGAGGAGAGAATCGATGGGTGCTTCTGTCGTTCAATGTAGAATTAGGGTTCAAGCTGCAGCTTGAACCCTGTTTTCTTGGACATCATCGTCAGTTAACAGCAGCAGCATGATGGCTAAAAGGTAGCTGCTCCGTACATCACGCCAACATAGTTTTCGTTTCACAATTCCCGCCATCATGGCCGGAGTCCAGATCTGATTTCCAAACTTCAGAGCCTGATGCGGACGCATGAAATTATAATAACAACGCTGAAGATCAAGCTGCGCAGCTAATGCTTGAGCTGATCGTTCATGTGCGGGTGTCTGCCTGTGAAGATAAGACGTATTCCTGCGGATGGTCAGATTCAAGCGTTCGATGAAACTGGTATTCAGTTTTTCTGAATCTTCGGAGCATTCAAGGGCATACTGAATCTGCCAAGGTTCACCGATCACAATTTCCCGGTCAACCTTGGTGATCCGGTTCTTCTTCCAGGTTTTGATAACCTGACCATAGAAACAGGTCGGAGCAAATAGACGTTTCAAAACCCATTCATATGGTCGAAAACCATCCGTAGTAATTAACACGCGGCCATCAGAAACGCCTTTATGAAAGGTCTTTCCGCACAGTTTCTTTATATTCTTGTAGTTTCGCTTACCCACGCACGTGGAAGGCCAGAGGCGGGTGCTGACTTCAAGAATCGCCATGATCCAGATCTTATCGCTTCGTGGGCCAATAAATGCCTTAATCTCATCGGCTTGGGGTTCTCTGAGCTCATAACCGCGAAGATGTTTATCCTGGAAGTGAGAGCAAGCAACTCGCGCCCGTTCAAGCCAATGATAAATCGTATTCCATGACCGGCCAAGGATTCTGGAGACTACCGAGATATTCACGCCCTCAGTACTCATATGACATGCCTGATCGACCTGCTGCCGAGAAGCTTTGAGCTTATGGTAGACGGCCCCCTTGGTAGATGCGAACGTCATTCCGCAAGCCTTGCAGACGTAGCGTCTCCGTCGACCATGTTTAGTTTTGTACCATCCGTG
>QKHZ01000285.1 GCA_003249795.1 bacterium
GGTCGATACCTTGGAGCAGGCTGGCTGAATACGGCTGTTCCGTTTCAGCAAGAGCGCTGCTATTATCCAAAAAGAAAACGCCGCCGGAAAGTTCCAGCGGCGTTTCTTGTTCGATGTTGCTTTGTGCGCGGATGATCAGACTCCGGCTCGGTTCGTGCGGTAGAACTCGCCATCGGCCTAGTTAGTCACTCTGGGTTGTAACCGGCAAGCAGACGAATGCGTTCGTGAATTGCTTCGACGATCCGGTACGGTTGAGTGAAGAAAAGCTCTTCCTGTTTTACCTTATTGGTTAGAAGAAAGAGTCCTTGTTTTAATGACCCGAGCCGGATTTCCAACAGCAATGGAATAGGGCGGTATATCTTTTGTAACAACTGATCCGGCCCCAATGATTGCTCCCTCACCGATTGTTACTCCAGGCAGAATAATTGATTTTCCACCGATCCAAACCCATTTATGAATATAAACATTTTGAGCGGTATCTTTCAATTCTAGCGTTGTGTAGTCATGACCCGCGGCGAAAATAATAACATTTGGTCCGAGCACAACGAAGTCCTCAATCTGGATAGTGCCATCTTTTTTTCGTATTGACGGATATAATTCACAGCCGCGATTGAGAATTACATGTCTTCCAAATGATATTCGCCACGGATATCTGATGTAACAATTGCAGTCAATTATGCAATCTCGGCCTAATTTATTGAACGTTAATTTGAAAAATAACATCCGGAAACACGGAGGCAATATATTAAGAATGATCGTTATAAGATTAATGCAATAGCTGAAGACATGATAAAACAGTTTTCCGAGAATCCATTCCGTAGCAGTTACCTGCATTCGTATCTCCTCTTTATTATATCCCAAGGTGGGCAAAGTCAATGTATCTGATACGAAACCTTCGCATCAGATGAAGGGGGACTTGCCACGGGAATAGAAGTTATGTGCTTTTGCCTGATTACGAGTGTTTTGTTTCGCTCAAAATGTTAGCCTATCCTAATAAAGAAGGGGGCGGTCGTCAATACGGAATATGCGGTTTATAAACTTGCGAGTATCTCAATGAGTAGGAATTTACGAATGCGGCGGTAATTATTTCTTACTTGTGGGCGATTGTATTAGAAGCGGTAGCCATGTCAACGTGATGTCTTAGGTTGTCTGTTTCACTGGGGATGTTATTGTGGTTGGAAAAGCAAACCGCCGCTGGAAATCAGCGGCGGTTTGTATCGTTATTTGCGGTGTTTTTGTGATCAGACACCGGCGCGGTTGGTGCGGTAGAACTCACCATCGGTCCAGTTGGTCATCGGGGTGTGACCGGCAAGCGGGCGGATGCGTTCGTGAACCGCGTCGACGATCCAGTGCGGTTGCGGGAAGAAGCTTTCTTCCTGCTCAGCCGCCGGTGTGATCCAGTTCTTGGCGCCAACCACAACCACAGGTGCGTCGAGGTAGTCGAAAGCCATCTGCTGGACATTGGTGGCGACGGTGTGCAGATAGGAGCCACGTTCGCATGCATCGCTCGAGAGCAGAAGGTTGCCGGTTTTCTTGACTGAAGCAACCAGCGGTTCGTAGTTGAGCGGAACCAGACTGCGCAGGTCGATGACTTCGCACGAGATGCCGTACTTCTCTTCGAGAATCTTGGCTGCGTCCATCGCGCGGTACAGGGTTGCGCCAAGTGTGGCGATGGTCAGGTCGTTACCGGTCTTGCGGATCGCCGGTTCGCCGAACGGGACTTCGTAGTAGCCTTCCGGAACGCCGCCGGTTTCGAAGATTTCCTGCATGTCGTACAGACGCTGGCTTTCAAAGAACATGACCGGGTCAGTACCTGTCAGCGCGACGTTCATCATCCCCTTGGCGTCGTACGGTGTCGCCGGGAAGACAACCTTCAGTCCCGGAACGTGTGCGCACATGGTCGTCCAGTCCTGACTGTGCTGTGCGCCGTACTTGCTGCCAACGGAGATGCGGATAACGGCCGGCATTTCGAGGATACCTGCGGACATGCTCTGCCACTTGGCCAGCTGGTTGAAGATTTCGTCGCCGCAACGGCCGAGGAAGTCGCAGTACATGATTTCGGCAATTGCACGGCCGCCGGTCATCGCGTAGCCGACTGCGGCTCCGACAATTGCGCCTTCTGCAATCGGGCTGTTAAACAAGCGGTGGTACGGGATCGATTCGGTCAAGCCGCGGTAAACAGCAAACGCGCCGCCCCAGTCACGGTTTTCTTCACCCCAGGCAGCGAGAGTCGGGTCTTCGTAGAAACGGTCGATGACCGATTCAAAGAGCGCTTCGCGGTAGACGATCGTCTTCATCGGGCTGAGTTTCTTGCCGTCTTTGTCGAGGCCGAAACGGGCTTTCTGTTTCAGCTTCTGAACCTGCGGGTTTTCTTCTTTCGGCATCAGCACGTCCGGCTTGCGGTTATCAAGAACAGGCTTCTTCTTGTTGGAGAACATGACTTCTTCAACACATGGCGTCTTGATCGGGTCAAGGTACGGGCTGGCAACCGGGTCGATCGCTTTTTTGTATGCCTTCAGAACCAGTTCGCGCGCCGCTTCCTTGTTGCCTTCGACAACCTTCTTGGTGGCGAGTTTCGCGTCGATGAGTTCTTTCGCGTACTCTTCGATCGCGTCCTGCTCCATCCATGCGTCGACTTCTTCCTTGGTGCGGTAGCTGCTGGCGTCTGAAGGGCTGTGGCCGCTGTAGCGGTAGGTGATCGTATCCATCAGAACCGGGCCGTCGCCTTCTTCGAGGATTTTGCGCTTGCGTTTCATCGCGTCGATGATCGCCAGCGGCTTGAAGCCGTCAACGCGTTCGGTGTGCATCTGGTTCGGGGTGATGCCGACGCCCATGCGTGCGAGGATCTTGTAGCCCATGGTTTCGCCGCAGGTCTGTCCGCCCATGCCGTAGTGGTTGTTGACGAAGTTGAAGATCAGCGGCAGGCCGCCACGGTGGGGCTTGTCCCAAAGCGATTTGAACTGGTCCATGACCGAGAAACACATCGCTTCCCAAACCGGTCCGCACGCCATCGATGCGTCACCGATATTGGCGATGACAAGACCCGGCTTCTGGTTGATCTTTTTGAAGAGTGAGGAGCCGAGGGCGATGTCCGCGCTGCCGCCGACAATCGCGTTGTTCGGGAAAATGCCGAAGGGGATGAAGAACGCGTGCATCGATCCGCCGAGACCTTTGTTCCAGCCGGTTTCGCGCGCGAAGATTTCCGCAAGCGTTCCGTACATGAAGAAGTCCATCGCCAGATCCTTGGTGTCGCCTTTGGCGTCGCCTTCGACAACCTTCAGGGTTTTTCCGCCCCAGAAGTTTTTCATGACGTCGTTGAGGTTGTTGTCATCGAGGATCTGGATCATGCGCAGGCCGCGGGCGAGGATTTCGCTGTGGCTGCGGTGGCTGCCGAAGGTGAAGTCGTTCATCGTCAGCGTGTAGGCCTGACCGACTGCAAGTGATTCCTGGCCGATGGAGAGGTGGGCAGGGCCTTTGTGGTTGTAGGCGATGCCTTCGTAGGAGCCTTCTTTCTTGACGCGGTCGAGCATGGTTTCGAATTCGCGCAGGATGCACATGTCGCGGTGCATGCGGATCAGGTCTTCCTTGGAGTAATCTTTGGCGGCCTTTTCCATCGAAACATTGTAAGCGTTGATCGGCACGTCCGTGAAGCTGAGCTTATCTTTTTTGCGCATCTTGTCCGGACTAATTTCCAGTGACTTTGGCATGACAGTTCCTTTCCGCTAAAAAAAATGGCTGTAACATTCAACCAGTTGTTTTTGTCTGTTGCTTTTCAGATTCAGGCCATGAACATCGCGTCGTGCATGACTTCGCACACAGTCGGGTGCGGGAAGATGATCTCGCCCGCGTCGCTTGCGCGCAGTTCGGTTTCGATCATCACAATCGCCGCGGCGATCATTTCCGACACGTGCGGGCCGACCATGTGGACACCGAGGACTTCCTTGTGCTTCGCGCCGATGACGACCTTGACAACGCCGCGCTCGCCGTCGGTTTCAGCAAGGTAGCGGCCGCTGGCAGTCAGAGGCATCTTCAATGTTTTGAAGTCAATGCCCTTGGCTTTTGCGCCGTCTTCGGTCAGGCCGACCGAGGCGATTTCCGGATCGGTGTAGACGACTGCCGGAACCGCGTTCTCGCGGCAGATGTCTTCGTGGCTGAACATGTTGTGGATCGCGACAGTGGACTGGCGGCTGGCAAAGTGGGCAAGCTGCCAGCGACCGGTGACATCACCTGCGGCCCAGATTCCGGGGACATTGGTCTGTGCCTTTTCGTTGACCTTGATGCCGCGGCGGTCGAAGTCGATGCCGAGCTTTTCAAGGCCGAGGCCTTCGGTGTTGACCGCACGCCCAGTCGAGCAGAGGATCAGGTCGGCTGTGACCGATTGCGCTTCGCCTTTTTTGTCTGTAAACGAGATCTTGCTGCCGTCGACGCCTGTGACCTTTGCTGAAAGATGGAACGCGACTCCTTTCTTTTCGAGTCCCTTCTGTACGGTCTTCGACAGCTCCGAGTCCATGTTGCCGCAGATCTGCGGAAGCATTTCGATGACCGTGACCTTCTTGCCAGCCATCGCGTAGACGCTGGCAAACTCGGTTCCGATCACGCCGCCGCCGATCACGCAGAGGTGGTCGACCATCGCTGTCTGCTTTAGAATGCCTTCATTGGTGACGACCTTGTCGCTTGTGTTGAGTCCGGGAATCGGCGGGATAAACGGGCGGCTGCCGGAGCAGATCAGGATGTTGGCGCCTTCATAGACTTCGGTGCCGACCTTGACCTTGCCGCGTTCGATGATTTCCGCATCGCCCTTGACGACCGTGACCTTGTTCTTTTTCATCAGGCCTTCGATGCCTTTGCGCAGCGTGTCCTGAATGCCTTCGGTGCGGGTTTTGACCTTCGGGTAATCAAACTTGACGCCGTCGACGGTCACTCCGAACGCTTCGGTGTGCTGTGCGTGGTCGTAGGTCTTCGCGCAGAAGAGCATCGACTTGGTCGGGATGCATCCGCTGTTGAGGCACACGCCGCCGAGGTTGTCGGCCTTTTCAATAAGCAGGGCGCTTTTACCGTGTTCGCCAGCGCGTTCTGCGGCGACATATCCGGCTGGCCCTGATCCGATTACGATGACATCGTACATGAACTTCATCCTTTCATTATGCAATATTGTTTTGGTTCAGCGTTCAATCATTGTGCGTGTCGCGCGGATTCAGCTGGCCAGAATCAGTTCGAAGTTGGCGATGCCGTTTGCCAGCGCTTGCAGGAAGCGCGCTGCCGGTGCGCCGTCGACAACCTGGTGGTCGATGGTCAGTGACAAGCCCATCATCGGTTTGAACTTGACGCTGCCGTCAGGGCCCGGGAACGGCTTCTGCTCAATTCCGCACACGCCGAGGATCGCAACCTGCGGGCTGTTAATCACCGGCGTGAAGGACTCTACGCCCATCGCGCCGAGGTTTGTGATCGTGAACGTGCCGCCGCTCAAGAGATCCGGATCAATCGAGCCCGACTTGCACTGGCCGGCCATGTCGCGGATTTCGTTTGCGATGTCTGACAGTGTTTTCAGGTCGGCGTTTCGGATCACCGGAACCATCAGGCCTCGTTCGGTGTCGATGGCCATGGCAAGCTGTACGTCGCTGTGCTGTTCGATTTTTGCGCCAGCCATGTCGAAGATCGCGTTCAGTTCCGGGAACTTCGGCAGGGTGCGCGAGACGACGAATGCGACCATGTCGTTGAGGGTGATGTTCGGCAGGCCCAGCTTTTCGGCCTGGTCTTTCAGACGCTTGCGGTAGCCCATGATCGAGGTGGCGTCGGCCGATGCGTTCATGGTCAGCTGCGCGTGATTTGTGAGCGACTGCATCATCCGGTCGCCGATCAGTTTGCGGATGCTCTTGTACGGAACGACCTTGGGTTCTGCGCGGTTGACACATGCGGCAGCAGCAGCAACGGCCGGAGCAGCGGCGCCTGCAGCAGGTGCTGCGCCCAGATCTCCTGCGCGGACACGGCCGCCAAGTCCCGTGCCCGCGCCTGCGGCCAGACCCGTTTCTGCTGCAACGGCCTTGGCCAGTGGTGTCAGGCGCCCGCTTTCTGCAGCGGCGAGAACGTCCCGACTGGTAACGCGGCCTTTGGCACCGGTTCCTGCCAACCCACTCGGATCAACTCCCAGACGTGATGTCTCCATGCGCGCGCGCGGCGAAAGCAGGTCGCCCGAGCCAGTTGCGGCGCTTGTCACAGGAGATGCGGCTGCAGGAGTGCTGACTTCAGCGGCGGCAGGCGCGGGTGTTGCAGCCGGTGTGCTTGCCGGAGCCTCTGAAGACGGGGTGGCACTCGATGAAGCCAGGGCGGAGATATCTTCGCCGGGGTTGCCGAGTATGGCGATGTCGGTCAGGACCGGCACCAGGTCGCCATCATTATATAATAGTTTCAGAACGGTACCGCCTTCAGGTGCTTCAACCTCGAAGGTGGCCTTGTCGGTTTCGATGCCGCAGATGATGTCGCCGGCCTTGACGGTGTCACCTTCCTTGATGCGCCATTCGGTAATGATACATTCTTCAACCGTGTTGCCTTGCTTGGGCATTTGTACAGGCGTTGCCATTCTGTTTCCTTTCTGATTCAGGTCAATCTATTCTGACGGTAACCAAAACAACCGTATTTTCATTTAATTTGTCCTGCGTCGTTGCGCAGTTTTTTTTTCTGTTAAATAATCTCACGCATCAGAGGACGGAAGCCGTCGAGTTGCGGGTCGTCGGGTGACAGGTTTGTTGCCAGCACCGTTTTGGCGCGGTCGGGTGACCATGTTCCGGAGGCCGTGCGCCCGAGCTTTGTCTGGTCAATGGCAAGATAAACAACCTGCGAGCGGCTGGCGACCAGATCCTTCACCTCCGCATCCTCCAGCGTCATCTCCATCGGCCCCAGCTCAGGCGTCAGTCCCCACGCGCTGAAAAAAGCCGCGTCAAAGGCAACCGCCAAGAGCGAACGAAGCGCAAGCGCACCGACAAGGTTATCTGTCCGCCGGTCGAGCCGTCCGCCCAGAAGAACCGCTTCGACTCCCGGTACATGGCTCAGGCGGTCAAAGGCTTCGAGGTTATTGGTCGCAACCTGCAGATCCTGACACGCGTGCATGTATTCGATCAGATTAAGGGCGGTGGTGCTGCCGTCAAGATAAATTGTTCCGGAGCGGGGGAGGGCGTCTTTCAGCTTTGCTGCGGCTTTCCGTTTTGACGGGGCATTGTTTCGCATCCGGTCGCCAAAGCGCGCACTCTCAGAGCGCACTGCACCGCCATGAACCCGCATAAGAAGGCCTTTTTGCTCCATGCGGGTCAGGTCGCGGCGGATGGTCATTTCGGACACGCCGAGTTTTGTCGCCAATTGGCTGACAAGAATCCCTTCCTCGCTCTGCAATGCAGCGAGGATCGCCTGATACCGTTGTTCGGGCAGCGCGGCTATTTGGGACACGGAGCGTCCTTTTTGTTTGTTTGGATGTTAGAAACTGTTCATATAAACAATATCAAACATCAACCTTTACGCAAGTAAAATCCGTTTTTTTTCTTCAAAGCTGTTCTTGACGCTGAAAACGCCTGCCCTTACACTGCGGTCTGGGCAAGTTATCCGAATATCAGTACGATCCTGTACTGCGTGAAATAGATGGAATCAACAACCGTTTTGTGACTGCTTATGAAAATAAGCCTGAGTCGTTTGCTGGCTGGCTATTCGGGTAACGTGATTGATGGACGCTTACGGGGGCAACCCTTTTCGGGAGGATGACTCATGATGGACGAAGCTGTTGAGCATATCCGTAAAATTGTCTGGAATATTGTTCACCAGACAACAGCGTTTGACCTGTCTACATGCCTGTACGATCCGCGCTTTTCCTGTTGCCTGCGTGCGGATGTGGACTCGCTGTTTTGCACGCCGGATCTGCTGGCGATGGCGTTCGGGCAGCTCGTGCCGGAAGATGCCAGCCGTCGCGAGCTCGCGGATGAAGTCTTTCGCCGTCTCTTTCTTGAGCAGACGCCTGCCGATGAGGCTCGGCGCTCTGTTCTCACCTCGCTCGGACTGCTCGGGGTCAATGTCGCTGGCCGAGACCTGAATGCGTTCCGGAGTCAGCTTGACGGCTTGTCGGTTCAGGAGTGCGCCGAAAAAGTATTCACTGCCGCAAACATTGGCTGCATTGTGAGTGAGGCGGATCTGTTTGACGAGGCGGTGCGCTCTGCGACGGAGTACGCCGAACCCCATGACCGGCGCTTCCGGCTTTCGCTGTCTGTCGACAGTATCATCACTGATTTCAAAACCGCGGCACCGATTCTGAAGGAATGGGGGTATGCCGTTTCCGATCGGCTGGGTAAGCAGACGTATACGGAGCTACTGCGGTTGTTGGGGGATTGGCAGCAGCGGTTGTCGCCGGTGTTTGTTTCCTGCAACCTGCAGAATCCGCTTGATGATGACGCCAAGGCCCGAAAAATTCTGACAAAGGTCGTCATTCCGTTCTGTGTGGCCAATCAGCTTCCACTGGCGATTAACGGGTTGGAACCGCAGGATGCGCTGGCGCTTCAAAAAGAGAATGCGGAGTTGGCATTATGGGCACGGCCTTGCGGGTTTGGTGAATTTCTGGATGAATTTCCGGCCGGGATGGAGTATCTCGGTTTGTGCCGGGGGCTGATGGGGCCGCAATGCACTGCGCATTGTCTGCGTGAAAGCCTTGCGTCGGTCGGTTTCGGCTTTAGCGCGTATGAATCTGATTCGATATCATTGCTGCAGCTTCCGGGGAGGTGGGCGCATTTTCGCTGGAACCTGGGGCTGGTGTTGCAGGACTTCTATACCGATCTGGCGCGAACCGGCTGGATGATTACAGAAGATGAAATCAGACGGGATGTCCGTTTGCTGTTCGGAGCTGATAAAGCGGCCGTTCTCGGCTTGGCGGGTGGTTCCGGCTCTGATAACTGATTTCGGGGACGCCTCAAGCGTGACACAAATCGAATTGCAACAGGGATTCGCGGTGCGTGCAAATCCCTGTTTTATTTTAATGGATAAAGAGGGTAGGGCGGTTTCTGGTTGAGCTTTTCCTGATCCGGTGGCGTGGGGCTAGTGTCTTCGATAAATCCGGAAGACAGATCGCCATGCCGGATCAGCCGCCAGTTTTTATTCAGCCACGGTGTTGACGGGAATGGCGTATTCCACACGCGCGGGTTTTCATCCGGAGCCAGAAACCAGTCTCCCCAGCGCGTCTGGTAGGCTCTGAACCGCCGTTGCGGGGTTGGCGCGAACCCGTTGAACGTGTTTTGTGAGAAAATGACCGGCCATGCGCGTTGCGGATGCTTCATGCTGTACGCGCTGACGGAAATCAGGCTGAGCAGGATCGCTAACGATAGAAAATACTTGCCCTTAATATTCCGGATCACAGGCAGATGATGATGGTTCGCCAGAAGAATCGCCAAGATCGCCGGAACAAAAAAAGATGAACCGGCGTATCTCTCACGCGGTACCTCTTTGATCCAGACCGCAATACTGATCAGCCAAGGCAGAACTGCAAGTAGATAGAGAATTATCCCCGATTGATTTTCTTCTGATTGGTCCGGCGTTGAGTTGCGACGCTTTTTCAGGAGCAGAATCAGAATCCCTAGTCCGATGAGGGCGGGTAGAAATACGTGGATATAGGTCCAGAAATCTTTGATGTTGTAGCTGAGCCAGTCCTGCAGTGCCGTCAGAAACGTGTTTTTTATTTCATTGTGAAAATATTCTATATGACGTGTTGGAAAAAAATTGAACGCATTGACTTCAAAACGCAAGGCTTTAGCTGTGATCTCCGGTGCTTTCCAAGGGACGTTGACTGCGGAAAACTCCAGCGGAAAAGCCCAGTATCCTGTTTGAATGATTCCTCGCGTCATCCACGGGATGATCAGCAGTCCTGTGCAGATCGCGGATAGAAGAATGGTTGTACGCATCTGTTTTCTGGGCAGGCGAACCCGTTTTGCCTGAATCAGATACAGGATAAGTCCCGACAGCAGGATCGCCCCTCCCATCACAGTAAACAGCAGCTTGATCGTAATGCCTGCTGCGGCAAATAGCGCCAGTAGTGGCAGGCGGCGGGCGGCTATCGACTGGTCGACAGACATCGATAACAGGATTTCGCCCAGACATAACCCCAGCATCAGGATCGGCAGGTCTGTTGAGTAACCGTTCATGTGGCCGCTGAATAGCTCTGGAAAAAGGCAGAAAAACGCGACGGTCCAGTATCCTTCGCGCAGCGGCCATATCGCGTCGCAGGATTTCAGCCGACTCATGGCAACGATCCCGCGGTAGAGACCGACAGCAAGCAAGATCCCTCCGGCGGCATGATGGCCGTAAAAAACAAGAGGACCTGTTTCAAACAAGGCATCATATAAAAAGCTGCTGTTGTTGATTCCGAAGGGCGGAAAAAGAGTGCCGAGGCCATGCATGACCGGAAAACGGGTGATCCAGCGCACGAGCGGAATATGGTACAGCCCCGTATCGTCATTGATCGCCGGGCCAATCGAGCGGTTCAGGTGCCAGACGGCAAGACAGAGAATGAGACCGGTGCAAAGGGGGCTGAGTTTCCGAATCAGGGAGAGTTCACTCAAAATTTCGCGGTGGTGTCGGATGATCCCTATGACTCCCGCCAGTATGAACACGAATGTCAGCCACGGCTTGACCGGTAGAAATAGATGCATGATCTGCAGAATAAGACTGACTGTGCAGAAGCCTGCGAAGAAACGGAACAGCAATCCCGGTCGCGTATCTGGCCACATTCCGTTGTTTGGCGCTTGAAGGATAGGGATATTGCCGTTGAGAGCGTCTGATGCAAAGGTGTTTGTCGGTTCCAGCACGCCGAGAATAAGGCTGCCGATACCGATCAAGGTGGTTGCGGTCAGTACCCATGCCGTGCAGACCAGAGAGACCGCTGTCAATTCAACCGGCATACCCAATATTCCATCGTCAAGGCCGAAAAAGACGATTGTTGTAAGTGGTCAACCGGCTTCGTGAATTGGCCTGCCATCGTTATCACTTGCGCCCAGGAGTGGGGTTAGCCCATGTTCTGGATAACGGAGATCATCGGCAGGAACAGGCTGATCACGATGAAACCGACGGTAACACCCATGCCGATAATCATGAACGGTTCCAGCAGGTGCATCATGGACGCAACGAGCGTGTCAACGTCATTGTCAAAGTTGTCGGCAACCTTGATCAGCATTTTGTCGAGTTCACCCGTTTCTTCACCCACTTCGACCATATTGACTACCATGATGTCGAACACACCATTGCGCCGCATCGGTTCTGCGATGCTTTCACCTTCTTTGATCGATGCCTGAATGTCTTCGACCGCCGCGGTGACGACAGCGTTCGGAATGGCGGTGCGCAGGATCTGCAACGATTCCAGAATCGGCACGCCCGCCTGACTCAGTTCCCCGAGCGTCCGGCAGAAACGGGAGATATTCGATTTTTTGATAATCGTACCGAAAATCGGCAAAAACAGAGAGGCAAAATCTGTATAGTATTTTCCTGCTTTCGTCGCCCTGACGCCGAGGAAGGTTACAACGATCGTTCCCGGTACAAGTGGAAGCATATACCAGTAGTTGACAAAAATGTCAGCAGTAGTCAGAAGCATTTGTGTCATGACCGGCATTTCGATCTTCATGTCGTCGAACATCGCTTTGAACTTCGGAATGATAAAGATAATAATGAGGGACAGAATCGCGCCAGCAATGGTCATGATCGCCGCAGGATAGATCAGCGCACCGATAATCTGCTTCTTCAGCTTGTCACTCTTTTCACGGAAGTCGGCAAGACGCGAAAGGATGCGCCCCATCAAACCGGAACTTTCACCTGCGCGGATCATGGAGACATACAGTTCGTCAAACACCTTCGGGTTTTTGCCCATGGCTTCCGAGATACTTGACCCCTGTTCGACTTCGTCGCGCAGATCCATCACCGCGTTTCTCAGGACACCGGGGGCGAGCATCTGTTCAACGATACTGAGGGTTCGGACCATCGGCAGACCCGCATCGATCAGGGTAGCAAACTGGCGGGTAAAGATGGTCAGGTCGGTTGATTTGACACCGCCAATAGCCATGGCGCGCTTACGTTCCGGCGCGGACGACTTCTGTGACTGTGCCGCAGACCGTTTGCTGGCACGCGACGTGATATTGGTAGGAAACAGCCCCTTGCCTTTGAGTTTGGCGCGTACTTCATCTTCGGTGGCCGCGTCGATTGACCCGTTTTGTGGACGTCCGGCCTTGTCGACCGCTTCATACGAAAACTTTGCCATGCCGTTTCCTTCTTGTGCGCGCTTAAAAATACAAGCGTGGGTGGATACGTTTATAAACTGGTTACTGTTCTACTGAGCCCAGTTGTTATTTCCGCTTAATTTCTTCCACTTTATTATCTCAGAATGGCAGGTCTACTCGGCCGCCATCGTTTCGTGAACCACTTCTTCAATCGTTGTGACACCGTCGTAAATCTTCAGCAGTCCCGCTTCGCGCAGCAGTGTCATCCCGCTTTCAACCGCAGCGTTACGGATTACTTCCGTTGACTTTCGGTCAATGACGAGGTCGCGCAGGGTGCTGTTAAACTTCAGAATTTCATAAATCGCGTTACGACCGCGATAACCGATATTCTTACAGGTTTCGCAACCTGCGCCATAGTAGAAATGACGCCCTTCGACTTCCGAACGGGTCAGGTTCAGTTCAAACAGTTCTTCATCGGTCGGAGTGTACGCGGTCTTGCAACTGAGGCAGATGCAACGTACCAGACGCTGGGCGATAATCGCTTCGATCGTCGCCGACAGCAGGAACGGCTCAATCCCCATTTCGACAAGACGCGCAATCGTACCTGGCGAGTCCTGCGTGTGCAGAGTGCTGAACACCAAGTGGCCGGTCAGTGACGCTTCGATGGCGATCCCGGCGGTTTCAGCGTCGCGGATTTCACCGACGAGAATGGTGTCGGGATCCTGACGCAGGATCGCGCGAAGACACGCTGCGTATGTTACGCCGATATCGGCGTGGATCGGACACTGGATCACACCGGGAAGTTCATATTCAACCGGGTCTTCGGTGGTGATAATCTTGTCGGTGGTTTCGTTGACCGCATTGATACATGCATACAGCGTGGTGGTTTTACCGCTGCCGGTTGGGCCGGTCACGAGGATAATGCCGTTGGGCTTATGGATCAGGTCCATAAACGTGCTCAGCACTTCTTCGCTCATACCGAGGCGGTTGATATCAAGCGCAACCACGCTTTTGTCAAGAATACGAATAACGACACTCTCACCAAACATGGTCGGCAGTGTCGAAACACGCAGGTCGATCTTGCGGCCGCCGATATTCAGGCCGATCTTGCCGTCCTGCGGGATACGCCGTTCTGAAATATTCAGATTGGACATAACCTTGATACGGCTGATCAGCGCCAGCGCCAGTGAACGTGGCGGGCTCTTTAACTCAAGAAGCGCACCGTCAACACGGTAGCGGATGCGGAATGAATCTTCATAGGGTTCAAAGTGAATATCGGAAGAGTGGTCGTTGATCGCTGTCAGGAGAACAAGGTTGAGCAGTTTGACAACAGGAACAGCGTTGGCCATCGTTTCGATGCTGTTGTCGTCCATGTCATCTTCATCGCCGTCGAGTTCAAAGTCATCGGCTTCAATTTCATGGATCAGGTCGTCAAACGATTCGCCGCCCTGGGTGTAGTATTTTTTCAGTGCTTCACGCACATCGTTTTCGTTCGAGACTGCGCCGCGAACGTTGCAGTTAAGCATGAACCGGAGTTCGTCCAGTGCGCTGACGTTCATCGGGTCAGCCATCGCGACGATCAGGACGTTTTCTGCCTGATTGAATTCGACCGGGATAATACGGTACATTTCCGCCATCATCCGGCTGACTTTGTCGATGACTTCCTGTTCGATCTCGATATCGGTGAGATCGACCGGATCCATGCCGACCTGCTGGCCGAGAGCCATCTGGATTTCCATCTCGGATACAAAGCCGAGATCCTTGAGCACGGCACCAAGGGCGCCACCATTAGTTTTCTGGTGTTCCAGCGCCTGGTTCAGCTGGTCTTGCGAGATCCGCCCCTGTTCCAGCAGGATTTCCCCTAATGGACGGCGGGGTTGGTCGGCTGTCATGTTGCCACGCTCCTTGCGTTTTTACAAACTACATACTTCGAAAATCTGTCTGGCTCTGTCTGTTGTGAAATCTTCGCCTGTGCTTAACGGATGCGTCCGGATGCACGGTCCTGATCGGATCTCCACTGTGCGATCTTTTGGGCAAGCTGTTCGGGGTAGTTCGCCTTTTGGATGGCTTCGTTTTCTTTCACCCGGTTTGCGGCAACCAGTTCGAACAGGTGGTCTTCGAGTAGGATCATTCCTTGTTTTGCACAGGTCTGGATGACCGAGTCGATTTTAAATGTCTGGTTTTCACGGATCAGGTTTGCGATTGCCGGCGTGGAGATCATGAGCTCATACGCGGCGATCCGCCCTTTTCCGTCGTATGTCGGAAGAAGCTGCTGACTGATAACCGCGATCAGGCCCACCGACAGCTGGGTACGGATCTGTTCCTGCTGTGTGGTTGGGAACGCGTCGATCAGGCGGTTGATGGTTTTAGCCGCACCCGTGGTGTGCAGTGTGCCGAACACGAGGTGGCCTGTTTCAGCGGCCGATACCGCAGCTTCAATCGTCTCAAGGTCGCGCATTTCACCGACAAGGATGATGTCCGGGTCCTGACGCAGCGCACGGCGCAGCGCTTCCTGAAAGCTCGGGCAGTCCGCACCGATTTCGCGCTGGGTGAGGATGCACTTTTTATGCTCATGGACAAATTCGATCGGGTCTTCCACCGTGATGATATGGTCTGCGCGTGTGCGGTTGACAAAGTCGATCATTGAGGTCAGCGTCGTTGTCTTACCACTACCGGTCGGGCCGGTCACAAGAAACAGGCCGCGCGGGCGTTCGCACAGTTCCTTGACGACTTCCGGAAGGCCGATGTCCTCGATACTGAGCAGCTTGTTCGGGATCTGGCGCAGCACCATCCCGATCCGCCCCTGATGCTTGAACGCGGAAACACGGAAACGGGCAACGTCTCCAAACGCGAGAGCAAAGTCGGTACTGCCGACTTCAGCAAGTTCCTGCTGGTTTTTCTCGCTCGTGATGCTTTTCATCAGCGCAAGGGTAATCTCGGGAGTCAGGTCTTCTTTTCCCATTGTCCGAAGAGAGCCGCGCAGTCTGACTTTCGGAGGCGCACCGACACGAATGTGCAGGTCACTGGCGCCGTGATCGACAGTCGCTTGCAGGAGTTTATCCATTTCCATCATCGCGTTGGCCCTTTCATTTCGGTTGTTTCGTCCGGTGGCGGTGTTTTTCCGGTTTCATTTTCTTCTGATAGAACGCATGGCTGTGATCAGGTCACGTTTTTGGCGACCGTCAGGATTTCTTCAGCCGTTGTCATGCCCTCAAGAACTTTTCGTACACCGTCCATCAACAGCGTATGCATGCCGTCGCGGACGGCCTGGTTGCGGATCGCATCGGTCGTCGCAATCTTGAACGCCATTTCACGCAGGCGCGAGTTCATCACCATGATTTCATAAATACCACGGCGTCCGCGGAAGCCTTGTCCTTTGCAGGCTTCGCAACCGGCACCGCCGTAAAACTTGTTATTGTTGATCTGTTCGTCAGTAATACCGGCTGACTTCAGGATCGAGACATCCGGCTGGATTTCTTCTTTGCAGTCCGGGCAGATGCGACGCACCAGACGCTGTGCGATAATCGCCTGCACGGAACTCGCAACCAGAAACGGCGCCACGCCCATATCGATCAAACGCGTAATCGCAGACGGCGCGTCGTTGGTGTGCAGGGTGCTGAAAACAAGGTGACCGGTCAGTGCTGCCTGAATGGCGATATCCGCAGTTTCTTGGTCACGAATTTCACCGACGAGGATGATGTTCGGCGCCTGACGCAGCATGGCGCGGATAATTTTGTCGAATGTCATGCCCGCCGCGCGGTTGACCTGACACTGGTTAATTCCGGAGAGGTTATATTCTACCGGGTCTTCTGCGGTAATGATCTTGCGGTCGGAGCGATTCAACTCGTTCAGCGCCGCGTACAGGGTCGTGGTCTTGCCGCTACCGGTCGGTCCGGTGACAAGCATAACCCCGTTTGGCCGGCGGATGAGGCCTTGCAGGATGCGGTAGTCGTCGGCGTGGAAACCGAGCTGGTCCAGACCGAACATGACCGCTTCCTTATCAAGAATACGCATCACAACGCTTTCGCCGTGTGTGGCAGGCAGGCTGTTGACACGCAGGTCGATGTCACGACCAAGGGTCGAAATCTTGATACGTCCGTCCTGTGGGCGGCGCTTTTCAGCCATGTTCATCTTGGCCATGATTTTCAGACGCGCAAGAACCGCAGACTGAAGGCGTTTGGGCGGAGAGTCAACTTCGTAGCAGTTGCCGTCGATCCGGTAGCGAATGCGGAGGCGGTCGGCCATCGGCTCGACGTGGATATCAGACGCGCGGCTGCGGACGGCTTCGGTGATGATCAGATACACAAGCTTGATAACAGGGGCGTCTTCAGCCGAGGCGTCGCCTTCCATCTCCGCGTTGTGGTCAACAAACGAGATATCTTCCTCGCCGATATCTGCGATCATGTCATCCAGCTGATTTTCCTGAATGCCGTAATAGCGGTTGATCGCTTCCTTGATTGCGGGTTTTGTCGCCAGCACACATTCGACTGTGCAGTTGACCATAAAACGCAGGTTGTCGATTGTATTCAGATCCCACGGGTCGCCCATGGCGATAATCAGCGTATCGTCGTCATAGTCGATCGGGATGATGGTGTGGTCGCGCGCGGTTTCGGCGGGAATCATCTCGATAACGTCTTTGTCGATATCGATACTTTCCAGATCAACCATTTCCATGTCAAACTGGTCGGCTAGCGCACGGGTCAGGTCTTCGGGCTGGATGTATCCGAGGTCAACAAGGATATCGCCAAGGCGTTCATTGCGTTCTTTTTGTTTGCCCAGCGCATCGGCGAGTTCCAGTGGGGTCAAACATCCCATTTCGATAAGGATTTCGCCCAGCATACGGCTGCGATCAGGCATTGCGCGGCTCCAACAGGTCTCTGTGTCTGGTAAAAGGACTCCCCGTAGGGAGTGACACCTAACATCCGGATAGAACAGGCGTTAGGAAATACAAAATATAGGTTTAATGTAGGGAGATTCATGTCTCTTGTCAAGACATTTTCGCATTCCTGCTGTTGCTTTCTTTTCATGTCGGTTAAAGTTGAACAGTGGACAGGCTTACAGGGATTCGAGATTTTATGCGCGGGGGAAAAGCTGCGTATAAATCGCCTGCATCCGGTCGGGTTTGACATGTGTGTAAATTTCGGTCGTGGCAAGGTCACTGTGGCCTAAAAGCTCCTGCACGATCCGGAGGTTTGCACCGCCTTCGAGCATATGGGTGGCAAAGCTGTGGCGCAGGAGGTGCGGATAGACTCGCTTGACAATTCCGGCCATGTGCGCAGCTTGCTGAACGATCCGGAATACCATATGCCGGTCGAGCGGTTTGCCGTTTTTGGAGAGGAAAACAAACTCGCTGTCATGCTTGTCCCAAAGCGGGCGCACGCCGTTGAGATACGCGCTCAGGCTCTCGATTGCCGCTTGTCCGATCGGGATCATCCGCTCTTTTCGGCCTTTTCCCATGACCTTGACGGTGCGAGAGTGCAGATCCATCCGGTTCAGTGTCAGGCCGCAGACTTCCGAGACGCGGGCGCCGGTAGCATAGAACAGCTCTAGAATGGCACGATTGCGGCAGGAAATCTGCGTTTTACCGTCTTCGGCTTCCAGAAGGCGGGTGACCTCCGTTGGAGCCAGATCCTCGGGCAGGTGTTTCCAGAGTTTGGGCTGGTCGACGATGGCGCAGGGGTCGAGATTTAAAATACGCTCTGTTACACAAAACCGGAACAGCATCCGCACTGCGATCATCATCCGCGCACGGCTCGGTGCCGCCAGTCCCTCTTCAGCAAGAAAACCGGCGTATGCGGAGATGTCGTCACTGACAATCGGAGCAAGGCTGGATTTTCCGATCAGACGCAGGTATTCACAAAAGCGTGCGAGGTCACTTTGATACGCGATGATCGTGTTTTTTGAGGAACCGCATTCCACGCGCATGTATTGTAAAAAGTCACGGATCGGAATGCGCAGCTCGTTCGGGATTTCTGCGGCAGGTGTTTGTCTGTTTGGTGTATTTACCCGCGTATTGGCAGAGCGCCCGGATGCGCGGTTTGCCTCTGCATTTGCCGCTGCCGCGCGCGCGTGGGCACGGGCGAAGGGATTGCTGTTTGACTGTCCGGGTTGTGTGGAGAACCCCGCAGGCGATGGGCGCCGTTCTGGTTTCATGGCAAGATCCTGACGGATTCGTCTGCATCTGATCCATTCTGAATCGACGCGTCCGGAATCAGAAGGACGACGACGTCGGCGGCAACCGCTTCGCTTGTTCCGATGGGCGGTAGCTTTTCTCCGGTCTTTGCCTTGATGTTGACGTCTTTGCCGTAACAACCGAGCAGATGTGCCAGATTTTCCCTGACTTCTTTTTTATGGGGAGAAAATTTCGGGGCTTGCAGTTGGATGACCGCGTCGAGGTTGCCGATACGGTAGCCGTCTTTCCGCATCAGCCGGACGGCTTCTTTGACAAAGTCGGCGGAAGCGCGCCCCTTATTTTCGTCTGCAGTATCCGGGAAAAGCTGGCCGATATCATCGCGGCCGAGGGCGCCGAGGATCGCATCGGTGACCGCGTGCAGCAGGACATCACCGTCAGAATGCGCCACAGAGGAGAATGGGCAGGGGATCAATACGCCACCGAGCCACAACCCGTCTCCGGCTTGCAGCCTGTGCAGATCGTTTCCCAGTCCGATGCGGGCATTCATGAATTCTCCCTGTTTCTCCCACGTCCCTTCGCATGATTTAGTTGTTTACGTGAAATAAATCAGGGAAGGAAAGAGACTACATTCTATCCGGAAGTTTCCGGTTGGTTGATCAATGGAGGCCCTCCGTCACGCAAAGGGGGGGGGAGGCGCGCAACAGAGGGCTCACCCTCTTCTTGCGCGAAGGTGGTTATTTCTTTTAAAAATAAAATTGAAATTGTTGGTTTTATCAAAAGATCTTTATCGGACATACTCGCGGCGGTGCGCTCTATGCACCGGTTGTCGGGGAGGATTTCTCGTTTTGTGATTAATGTCCGGCTGTCTCTTCCGAGTTGGCGTCTTGCCCGTTTACCTTCTCACGGAGAGCAATTGCAGTTGCTGTATAGATGAGAAGTGCCATCCAGAGCAAAATTCCGTATGCATTCAGGTTGTGATAAATATGGCACAGGTCACTGTCTTTCCAGAGTTCGCGGCTGACCCCGAACAGGATCAGGCAGGTGATTGCCAGTGCCAACAGGTAAAACCATCGGAACCTGCTTTGAAATGAGGCCGCAGTCAGTGAGATCGCTGGGAGGATCAGCGAGACGTAATGCGCTTTCAGTGATTCTGGACTGATGATCAGCATCATGAGAAAGCAG
>QKHZ01000068.1 GCA_003249795.1 bacterium
CCGAAGGAATGGAACAAATCATTAAACAGTTTCTTCGTGATCTGAGTTCCGCCCCACCAGATCGGGACATTGCAGAACTTCAGCCCCAGATGCACAACCTTGCCCTTACCAAGCGACCGCACACCCATCGCCACCGTCCCGTCTTTCCATAACAGAATATCTTCACACGCCGGATCGATTTTCTTTAATGAAAGGCCGTTGGCGCGCTGCGGCTGCCCCCAATCAGCCGAAAGCAAGGTCTGCCCCTCGGCAAGCGTATAATACCGGTGTCCTACCTCCAAACCGCCCTGCCCGTCAACCCGCTTATGCACATCACGACCGACGACTTCGTAGCCCGTCAGCTCATTGATCGGCCACGCGTCAGCCTGCTCCGGCAGGTGGCGGCCGGTTTGCCCGAAGGTGATAAAGATCCCGCCGCCGCGCACCCACGCTTCGATCCGCTGAACCATTTCTTTTGACATGATCTCGGTATTGCTGTCGACAATCACACGATACGCATTCACATTGCCCGACTCAAAATCCCATCCGTCAACCGCATCAATCGGATAACTGTCGCGCATCATCCCGTCAATCTGCCAGCGGAAATATCCGTTCCCCAACGTCTCAGACGCATCTTCCCCCCACGGATACGCGGTCAACCACGCACTGCGGCTATCGAAGAACTGGGCGATTTCAGCCTTAGGCGCGTGATAGGTGCCGAATGCCTGAATGATCGGTTGTATTTTTGTGAAGTGCTCCCGAATCTCATCGTTCCAGAAAATATTGCCGATATGGATAAAGTAGTGGATCGCCTGAATCGCTTCTGTTGCATAGAGGCCGATCTGTTTTTTAAATCCGGCCAGATCTCCTGCAGGCCCTCCAGGTTCCAACGTAAACGGCAGGTCACTGCTTCGCATCAGCGCAGGCAACAGCTCCGCCCAGAACGCGCCCATGTAACCGGTATTATGAAACCGCGCGCCATACAATTCGCACAACCGCTTGACCTCGGCATGCATACTGTCAGGCGCCATGCAGACAATCGGCTTCTCCGGCGTCTGGTTGCGGATCGTCTTGAGCCCCTGCTCCAAGGCATCAGCGCGCATCCAGATCAGCCAGTCAATAAAATCTGTCCAAATCGCATTCTGCCCACCCGGAAGGTTTGGATACTCCTTCGGTTCATGCCCATGCAAATACGCTCGATACGCGATAAACCCTTCGGGCAAATCAAGCGTAATCACATTATCGCCTGCATGCAGCACGTTTGTCACTTCAACCGTTGCCCAGTGCGGCGTGTTATGCCGGATCATCGTATCCGAGACGAGTTTGCCGTTGCAGTACGCGCGAACATGGTCATCTTTTTCCCTCCGGTTCAGATCAAGAACCGTCATCCATATCCGCGGCCGCTCTTTCAACCACGACTCGTCCACAGTAATCGTGCGGCGGAATATCGCGCGTTTCTTGGGTAAAAACATCTGCCGGTCATGCCCCGGCGCAACAACATCAGCCCAATCTGAAACATCGCTATCAACATTGGTCAGAGCTGAAACATCTTCCTCTTTTGTTGCGGGGTAGGTGACTTTCCATGTCCCTGTCAGATCAAGCGCATCGTCCGACCAGCCAAGAAACGATGCCACTTCCGGTACATGCAGATCATCCCACGACTTGATCTCATCCGCAGAGGCCTGCCAACGCTGGCGAACCGCGTCAAGACTGCCGAACGTCTTTTTCATGTACTCGCGGAAAGACGCATCAACATACGGGCCATGCTCCAGAAAAACCGTGTATTTTCCATGCGACAACTCACCGTGCGGTTCAAGCACGTCGATCATGTTTTCCTGCGACAGATACTTGCGCATATCCTTGGCCATCGTCGCCAGTTCCGCATCCTGCCCCTCATGCGATCTCCAGGAAAATACACCGGTACCGCCCATGTGCGGATCGGCGACCGAGTGAAAACCGCCACAGTATTGCGGCATCTTGGCCTGTTCCTGATCGCGATACAGGTTCAGCAAGGACGAGCTGCTGCCCATTGATGTGTTCAACACAGCCGGTAGTTTACGCCGCGCGACAGCTTCCTGCGCCCAGTTCCACCAGTTTGCGTGCGTAATCCCCAGTGCCGCATCGGTCAGCTCCACGCCTGTCCAGAAAACGAAGCCGAGATCACCGAACGATTTTGCAAAATCAAACTCAGAGGTATATCGGTATTCGTCCGGCTTGTCGCTCCTGGGTCTCTCCCACGGGCGATAGTAAAAACGAAAACCATACTGATCCCACGAATCGAGAAACATCGGCACAACCGGCTGCGGCTGAAAATCGGCGGCGGCCGCTTTCGGAGCCACCTTGCCCAGCATCCCAGCCAGATTCTGCTCGCCATTTGCCTGCACAACAGTAACGACTTTCCCCTGCCGGACGGCGCAAAACGCGCGCTGATCCTGCATCTGCTGAAACGGCACCGTTACGCTTCCGAAAGCCATCTGCATCGGCCGGGTCATCTTTAGCACCGACAGATCGGACAGGTATTTGGCCTGCAGGATTTTCGCACGCTGCTCGTCCTGACACGTAATCGTTGTCACAAAACAAATGCTGCCGTCCTGCATCTGATACGGGTCTGTCTTCGCTGAAACAGTGCCGTATCCGCGCAGCGTCACCGCAGGCATCGTCTGCGAGACGATCTCAATTTCCCTGTCATCAGTCGACTCTTCTGCACGGCAAACAGGCAACATTGACACACTCAACACGGCAGCATAGAGAATGAGCGGAACAGCGCACCTGAACCGCATCCTCCAAAAACAGCAACCGGCTTTTTTGATCAACAAGTCCATCAATTACCTCCTGCTTTTCTTTGCCGTAATCCGTTATAAAACCGATTGGGTTTATTCAGCATTTCATGCCCGAGAGAAAACGCAGAGACGAAAAGATTTCGATATCCCTGCTTTCACCAGAAAACAGTAGAAAAGAATCCGCTAGTAAAACATCCCCGGAGGATTCGAAGAATCGTGACTGTTCCCATCGGGTGGCGCACTCCACTGATAGTTCCCGTTCCACGAAGCCGCTTTCCAAAGGACATAATATTTATACGCAGGCAGCGTCAGCCCCTCTCCGGAAAAACTCGACCACCACGGCCAAGCTGCCAGCCCCTCCCACTTGATCGCCCCGTCGCCCCGCAGTACATTACCGCCTTCGGAATTATGACCAACAAGATTTTGAGCAAACGCAGGTTGCGTCGTCCCTTCCTGATAATACAACCGGTCAGACACCAGCATCCGCGGGTAAGGATTTGACACCGCAACCTTAGAAAGTTTCATAAACTTCAACGTATCCACACTGGTAAAAACCGAGTACTCGACATACTGCGCATTTACATGCGTCTTGATACCGGGACAACACAACACGTCATTCATCCCTGACAGCCCCGCAACGCGGATATTGTTGTCCCCTTGAGCCGTGGTCTTGATCCCGAGATAATTATTGGCATAGTACAGATATGTCGAAACGCCTGCGTCATAGTGCGATAAATTCGCCCCTGCCCAGGATGAGCGGGGACTCTTTGGAATATTGTCTGAAAACTCACTGGCGTAACTGGCATACCCAATATACTGCTGTTTGATATTCGCCATGCACGCGGCCTTGCGCGCGGAGTCAATCCCTTTGCGCACCGCAGGCATCAAAAGACTGGCCAGAATACCGATGATCGCAATCACAACCAGCAACTCAACCAGCGTAAACGCCGACTGGCTGCCCAATACCCCCCGACGGCGAACCCCTGCAAATTTATTTCTACGAATTCCCGGTAGTGTTGCGGATGCCAAATTAGGCTCTGCATCACGCACCGAAGCAACAGGAAGCGCCGTCATCGTATTCATATATGAACTCCTCGCAGCCAGTGGCACGCCGACCCGCTCATGCTCAGGCAATTCGACCAAAAGCCGCTCTGCAACTTTCGGGTCAATCCATCCGTTCACCAACGCCTTTTTGACCGTCTGCTGCCACTTCCGGTTCAGAACCAAATCCGGCTTCATATCCAATAGCGTCCGCTCCGGCGTGGTCACACTGAATCCCTGCCGGTCGCGGTAATCGTCTTCGCCTAACGGAGTCCGATGAAAGACACACCCCTTCACACTGTTATTGCGGCGCGACGGCGGCACGATCAGATGAACCTCATCCGGATCATGTTCGCTTAGCCCATACCACGCCAATGCGCTGTCAAAGCCAACCACCACTTTGCGCTGCCCATACTGGCGGCTGCCCAAAAGCGAACAGCGGATAAACTCACTCTCCCGGCTGTCTGCATATTCCGGCAACCGGAACAGCGCTCTGCCCGCTTTCAGCCAATTGCCAACCTTGACATGATAGTTCGGCAGCGGATGCGTATAACCGGAATCATACGCCTGCTGGGTCGTAAAATACCCGCACTGCGCTTCTGCAATCCGCTGTAATGTACGCGACGTCTGCATCACGGCTCCATGATCGTAGTCAGCCCGTTTCCGGGAATCCGCATTACCAATATATCAATTATATCTTCAGTATAATCCATAAACTTGGGTATCGCAAAATCTGCCCTGCACCAAATGTAAATAATAACCATAAATCATTGATTTAATTTATGTTATAGAATAATAAATTGTAAAGACAAAAAGAGGTTTGCTCTGACATAAGCGATATTCCTGATTCTGAATTGAAACGGTTTTTCTGACTTGCGCAAGCGTTATCCAGCTATCCTTTGACCACAACTCAGGTTGCTGAACGCAAAAGCACCCGGCCGTTTCCCAGCCGGGTCGAAAGTGAAGTCTCATTCAGTCAGGACACCGCAGATCACATTTGTCATCATGCTAAAAAAAGTAAGATGGCGCATTCGGTGAATCTTTACTGTTCCCGCTGGGCGGCTCGCTCCACTGATAGTTGCCGTTCCACGAAGCCGCTCTCCAGAAAACGTAATATTTATAGGCTGGTAAGGTCAAACCCTCGCCGGGAAAGTTCGACCACCACGGCCATGCAGCCAACCCCTCCCACTTAACCGCCCCGTCACCCCGCAGAACGTTTCCTCCTTCGGAATTGTGGCCGACAAGATTCTGGGCAAGATATGGGGACGTCGAACCTTCCGTGTAATACAACCGGTCAGCCGCAATCATCCGCGGATAGGGGCTTGACAGTCCGATTCTGGCGAGCCGCATATAATTCAGCCCCTCTGATCCGGTAAAAACCGAATACTCCACAACCGCCGCCCAATGCGACAAGATAGAGGAATCAAGATGCGTCTTGATTCCGGGACAACACAACACATCGTTCATCGAACCGGATGCCCGGACATCGCTGTCGCCCCATGACTTTGTTTTGATGGAAAGATAGGTGTTTGCATAATACAGATAGCTGGACGTATTGGCGCTGTAATGCGACAACAGTGCTGATGACCACTGATAGCGTGGACTCCCCGGAATATAGTCGCTGAACTCACCGGCGTAGCTAACAAACGCGACATACTGTTGTTTGAGATTGCTCATGCACGCGGCTTTTCGTGCCGAATCAAGCCCCTTGCGCACCGCAGGCATCAAGAGACTGGCCAGAATCCCGATGATCGCAATCACCACCAACAACTCAACCAGTGTAAAGCGGGTTCTTCCCGTCTTTTTCAACGGTTTGGACACAAGAAAACACCGGAGCGCCGCCTTCTCCTGAATCGCCACAACCATCTCCTTTATTCTGCTTCGCACTCAAACGGCTTGCTGATCTGATTTGCGAAGCAGCCAGCGTCAAACGCCCCTCACGCCAGCGGAAACCTTCCTCTATTATTTTACCGCTCAGATCCGCCGTCACCAAATCCGCCGGAAAAATATCACTTCAGTATCAGCGACGAAACGCAAGTTATCATCATCCGACAATCCCCAAGCTACCGCCATCGGCGTAACCGGTGCCGCAGTTTGTGTAGTTTCCGTCTTCCTCGGTTCCGCGCGAGCCGATCACCCAGTGATTATCAAACGGCGGAACCGCCATCGCATCCCACCGGAACACCGGCTTGACCACAGGCACGTCCCCGGTCATAAACGGCAGCGCCATCACGTCGATCTGGTTCGACTCCAGAATCGGTGTCGGCACCGTCCGGCCATTGATCGCGCGCGTCTGAATCCCGAAATGGTTTGTCGACATCACAAGGTCAAAGTTCACATCATCACGCACGACATAAATCGTCCGGCGGTTCTGGCTCAAATAATCCTGCACCAGCACCTTGCTGTACTGCTGATGGAACTCTTCAAATGAAGCGAAATCGCTCTTTGCGCGGACAGTAAGAACATACCCGTTCAACACGCGGGACAATTCCTCACGCGTGAACTCTTTTTCCTCGCCTTCATAATTCACAAGTTCAAGCCACTGGTAGCGGTCGTTCGAGCAGAACCGCAGCGCACAGCTTCTCTGCATCGACGTCGGCAATAACGGCTGCACGTGAATATAGACCTGTCCGACCTGCACCGACACCGGCACGACAGCTTCGCTCTCACCAACAGCACCGGCCGCAACCGGTTTGTCGCCGATCTTGACCGCATCGATTCTGTGATAATGCGCACCGAATACCAGACACAGTTTCAAGGTCCTGGTTGTCAGCGGCGCAAGCGTCAGATTCGGCGTCGAGACCGACAACACCGTATAATCTTTCTGCAGATTTGTCGTCCAGCCACGATGATTGACAAACCCCTCGCTTTCGTGAGCGCCGTCAGTCGAAGTCATCATCTTTCCGAATTCAGCGTCGCCGACAAGATACTTGGCATACACACTCGCCGCTTCGCGATAGTTTTTCGGCTCCGGTGTAATCGCGTACGTAACGTACGGACTTGCTGCCTGCTCACCGCCACACATCGGCAGATTCACCGAACCGACAGAAAACTGTTTTTCCATATACGTAGTCGTATGGATCTCTGAGGAAAAACCATCAAAGGTTCCCATGCACTCGGTTCGTCCTGCATGGCGCACCGGATACGTTTTCTCCGTCGCCAGTTTCCGCGCATTTTCCGGCATGTGAAAGTCGGCATCCATCATGTCGCAGTACTCGGCAATCGAGCAGAACGCGTGGCCTGCGAAGTGATATACATCCTTCGGGTCAGGCTCAAAATACAACGTTGGCACATCGCGCCCGCAAGCCTCCTCCCCCAGCATCAGCCACCAAAGCGCCTGCAAGGTATGGTTATGCCCCGCCAGATCAATCGTATACGAGCGGCACTGCGGACCGGCCTGACGGAATGTGGTGGGATGCACAAACAGCGCCAGCTCCGTCCAGATCCGTTCTTCAATCTGAAGCGCAATCGCACGCGTCTCTTTGTCCTTTGCGTGTTCTGTAATCCGCGCAATGTTTGACAATGTGATCGGTGAATACGTCGAGCTGTTATACTCCGACATCCAACCCGAGCGCGATAAAAGTTTCTGCACCTGTTGTAGATTCCACTTTCCCTGCGCCACGGCATCCGGCTCATCCAACAACTCCCCGGCAAAGATCAGCCCGCATGTTGCCATCATAGGGAAGTTATCATTCGCACCGTGAAATTTGTAATCCGGCTGTCCTGAGCCTTTGAAGAATTTCACCACCTGCTTGGCATGATGAATCATCACCGCGCCCGCTTCCGGCGTCAGTTTGTCATGATAGTTATGCAACACATGCGTAAACATGTTTGATCGGAAAATATTAAAGTCAGTGGCATCCAACGAAGTATCCGCATACCCGGTCTCGTACTGTGTATTTTTCTCCTCGTGATAATACGCAGCCATTCTGTTTGCCAGATCGATATCATTCCTACCTCCCCGATACAAGGCCGGCAAAATCCAGATCGGCTCCCGCCACGGCGCATTGAACTGCGGGACTTTCCCAACCCCGTTTTCATCCACAACCTCATGCATGCGTTTACAGACTTCCGCAAAGAACCACTCACGGCGCTGTTGCCAGGTTTGATCCGTCGTCACAGGTTTTCCTTTCTGATTGATATAATAGATATATAAAGACTACTCGACAAATTCAGCTTGTCAAATATCATTTATATCATTAGAAATCAGGCAACCCGTTTATAAGCGTTGAGTTACAACCGAACTGACAAAAAAAGAGAAATAAATTTCGTTCAAAAACCGGAATTATTCACTGCAAAGCAATGATTGATATGATAGTATGTAACCAATGAATCAGAGACTTAACCGGTACATCAGAACACTGCGACTGCGAACCGGTTTGCCTTTTCTGCCTCAGGATCTGCACACGGAACGAACGGGATTTTCATGAATCAGCATCATCTTTACAAACGATTTTCCCCAGACAGCAATCTGTCGATTCAGGCCCAGATCACCCAGTTCATGCGCGAGTTGATCAGCCGGGGTGAGATCATGCCTGAAGACCGGATTCCGGCACTGCGGGATCTTGCAACCCTCTGGGACACGAACTACTTCACCGTCAACGCCGCGATGAAGGATCTGGTCAAAGAAGGGGTTCTCGTCCGCCGCCCGCGGCTGGGAACATTTGTCCAGAAACGGAAGATGATGTTTGACGCGGTCGGCATTTATTGCGATGGAGACCTGATCGGCCGGTCAGACAGCGCGTTTTATTCTGCATTGCACACGATTTTACTGGAGAAGCTTAAACCCTTCCGCTCTCTCACCCGACTCTTTATCGACAAGCGCCCGAACACGGAAAAATCCAAACCACTGCCGGAGCTGATCGACTCCATCCGCGAAGGCAAGGTCAACTATCTGATCGGCATCCGGATTCAAAGCAATCTCTATACGTGGTTGTCAAAACTCGAAATCCCATTTACGACGGTCTCCGGCGCAAAGTATCCGCTCGGGGTTTATGTGACCCACGCAGAGGCGTACACCGAAGTGATTGCACGGATGCAGGCGCTGGGATGCAAATCGATGGGACTGATCACCCACGGCAAAATGAAACCGGCCAGTGACGGCACTCCCAGCGGCGCACAACTTCTGGTTGATGCAGCAAAGCAGGTGGGCATGACCGTAAAACCGGAGTGGATTTTCACAAGCGACAATCTGCCGATAGAGATCGTTCCCGATACCGAAGGCAACAATAACACACTCACACTTGAGGAAGTCGGATACCGGATGGGCGTATCACTCTGCAAGCAAAAGACACTGCCGGATGCGGTGTATATCTATCCGGACATCACCTTCCGCGGCGCGGTCACAGCACTGCGCGAATACGGAATCCGCGTGCCCGAACAGATGGTCGTCATTGCAGAGCGCAACCGGCAGATTCCCGTCTTTACGCCGTTTCCGACCGACTTTATTGTCAACGATATCGAGGCGATTGCCGATGCGCTGCTGTCACACCTGATCGATATCGCACAGGGCAAACCGACCGAGTGTCGGATTGTTCCTGCAAGCTACTCGTTCTCAGATCAAGTTGCCGCACTTCGCAAAAAAGCGATTGCTGCAACTTAATCCTGAGTCACAAAAATCGAAACAATACAGCTTCATAAAAAACACCGGATAACCTCTAAGAAGGCTCCGGTGTTTTTTTGCGTACTGAAAGAAAACTGATGCGACAAAATACTCAGCACCGCCGCATACTGCGTTACTTCAGAAAATCAGCGACCTTGCGCAGCCCCGGCTGGATTTCCTTCACATTGATCTTGGCCAGTTCTCTATAAAGCTCGCGCGATGCATCCGAATACGGACGGACCGGATACGCCATCAGCGTACGCGCCAGCAGCTTTGGATCGTCTGTTGCCATCGCCTCGCCCAGCATCGTCTGATGTACCGACAACGCAGCTGTTAATCCGTAAACCGTATCCGGAACGCTATAGGAACCGGCAGCCTTGATCTTGCCGCCCTTGTCGATGATCTGAGAATATTCAAGAACGTCAGTATCGCGGAAGCCTTTGACCGCACCATTATTGGGAGTGCTGACGGCGATCTTGTATTTTCCGCAACCGGCGATAGCCTTCATAATCTTGACAAAGATATCGTTGTCCACACGGCGAAAAACCATGTCGCCGCCTTTCCAGTGCTCATCCCAGAACTTCTGATCCAGATCCTTGTCCAGCCAATACTGGAATTCCTTGTCCATCTTCACCCGCGCCTTGGCTTCATCTGCAATTGATTTCTTGATCGCGGTAAGTGATTTCGGTTTCCAGTTTGCATACTCTTTTTTAAATGATTCCTCATAACTCAGATGCATTAGCCCGTCACCTTCTGTCGAGAAGATCAGCGCGCCATAACGCTCATAATTTTTCAGGATCCCCGTGCAACTGTTGCCGATGATATTGTTCAGCGCCGATTTTGACCAGCATTTGAGCATCTTCGGCTTTTTCCAGCCCTTCGTGATCACCTTGTCCATCTCTTTGAAAATATCTTTGCCTTTGGCCGTACCGCCGACAATGTACGAGATATGGTTGACACCGGCGACATCAACGTCAAACACATCCATCTCTTCGTCGCGGCTATACAGCACGCGCGACAAATCCCACATATGGTTGGTAAAGCCCGCGCACACGCCAACACAACGGATCTTTGTATGATTGTTGACCATTGCACTGAAGACCGCAATGGGATTCACAAAGTTCACCAGCAGCGCTTTCGGACAATATTTCTCCATGAGCTTGGCAACCCCCATGATGATCTGTCCACCCTTCAGCGCCAGAAACGCGCCATTGGGCGAGATGTTATCTGATGATGCAAACCCGCGCTTTACCGATGCCTGCGTTCCCAATTCAAACGCCAGAGGAGAACCCGCGCGCAAAATAACCCCGACCATATCCGCACCCGGCAGCGCCTTATCAAGCTTATCGCCCCAGGTGATCTTGCAGTTCATGCCCTGATACTCCGGGCTTTTCATCACCATGCGCCCGAGTGCCTCCGCACGTGTCACGTCAAGATCGTGCAAATGAATATGCCCGTTTTTAAATACCTTCGGCTCTGCCAGCGCGCCCCGCAAAATCCCCAAAAGCCGCAACGACCCGCCACCAACAAAAACCGCCTTCATTGTCTGTTTCCTCCAGAATGATTTGATTGGTTCGAGGAAAGCCCCCGCACCACCGACTGCAATTTACTGCAATTACGATAACGGGAGTATACCCTGTCTGCCTCCATGCGCAACCGGAATACCTCTTTTTTCTGAAGAAAGATTCAAAATCTTAGCCGGAAAGCCAGAAATAAAATGCACCGTAAACAAAAACCGGCAGCACTCATGCCGCCGGCGTCTGAAAACAAGAACTGTTATGATGATAAATGAAAACGCAACAATCAATCGTCTTCGGCTTCTCGGTCACGGCGAACGCGGACTCGACCGACACGGCGCTCGTCGGCGCTCAACACCTCCACATGCAGCGACTTGAACGTGAACGATTCTCCCGGCTTTGGGATATGGCCAAGATTATCCAGCACAAACCCGCCGAGGGTTTCATAGTCATCGTCTTCGGGAATGATATCCTCATCAAGCGCTTCATTAATATCGCGGACATGCTCATGCGCTTCAGCGACAATAGCGTCTTTGCCCATTCGCTGGATCGGACGCGACGGCTCTTCGACATCATATTCGTCCTGAATGTCACCGACGATCTCTTCCAGAATATCTTCAATCGTCGCCAGACCTGCAGTGCCGCCGTATTCATCCAGCACGACAACCATGTGCGAACGGCCGCGCTGCATGATCGGCAACAACTCGGTAACCTTCTTGGTCTCCGGCACAAACATCGGCTTGACGAGGAGTTCTTTCAGCGCAGGCGCCTCATCGTCTGCGCGTCCCCAGTGCGCCAGAGCGGCTCGCACATGAAAGATCCCGATTATGTTGTCGCGTGTATCCTGATAGACGGGTATCCGGGAATGTCCCGACTCCAGTGCCAGATTGATCGCGCCTTTGATATCTGTTTCTGAAATATCGATCGATACCATTTCGGTGCGCGGAGTCATGATATCGGCGATGTCGGCGTCTTTAAAATCCATGATCGACTCGATCATCTCGCGCTGCGCGCCCTCAACCACACCTGCAAGCTCCCCGTCGGAAACAGCGGCGATGACCTCTTCCTCAAGATCCTCCATCGAGCGGATCTCTTCGATCCCCAGACTGCGCAGCGCGATACGGTTGAAAAAGAGAATCGGCCTGACTACAGGCGTGAGAATGAGATTCAGAATTTTTGCGGGTCGCCAGATCTGCAGGATATACTCTTCCTCGCGACCACTGACCGCCAGCGTTCCAGTCGCCTTCAGGCACAACAACAAAAGCAAGCCAATCAGACCACGCGATACCAGCATGTCGATGGGAAGATCCCCGCCCGTATGCAGAAGCGGCATCACCCAGATCAATCCGTAAAACAGGAAAAACACACTGAATGAAAGCACATCCCATAGCGATGCCGACAGGCGTGCCTGCGGATCACGTTCGGCCAGTTGCTGCAGAAAACGCGGCTCTGGCAAACCGTCTTCTTCCAGAAGTTCTTTCAGGCGGGAACCGGAGAGGTCATAGAGAGCGGCTTCATATGCATCAATGCAAATTGTCAGAAAAGCCAGCCCGGTTAAAATAGCGTACGGAAAAATCGTCTGCGTACTCAAAATTGTCTTTTTACTCCATCTCATACCGTAACGAATGTCGTCGGAACGCATCGGCCTGCGCTTCAATCATCTGCCGACGACGCGCGGGCGTATGGTCCCGCATCCCTAATAAATGCAACATCCCGTGCAGCGCGTAAAGCGTCACTTCATCGCGCACACGCAACTTCCTTGCTGAGGCAACCTCACGGGCTGTGTCCACGCACACGGCGATATCGCCCAAGTGCAGCAGGCCCGTATCCGGATCAAGCTCACCGTCATCAAACGCCAGCACATCGGTCGTGCCTGCGTGATGGGCCATCGACTCATTCATCTGCACCATCTGGTCGTGGCCAACCACAAGCAGATCGACAACGGCGTTATGCTTTGCCCGACGCGTATACGTATCGCCCAGCACCGTCTGGATCAGCGTGCGCGGAATCCGGTAGCCCTCGGCTTCATTATGAAATCGAATCGTTAGCGTGACCGTGGCAGCTCCTTTTTCGCCTTCGGGTACTTGACCCGTCCATGGAACATGCTGTTGAGGATGCCGACAAAGGCATCGGTCACCTTGCGGATATCGCTGAGGTTTAACCCGGATTCCGACAGTTCGCCATCCAGCACGCGTCCCATACAAATTTCATCCACCATCTTCCGGATACTGGTCGGCGTCGGATTGTCCAGACTGCGGGAGGCGGCCTCAACAGAATCCGCCAGCATCAACACACCAGCCTCTCGCGTCTGCGGACGCGGCCCCGGATAGCGGAACGCCTCCTTGTTCACTTTCTCGCCTTCGCTGGCCTGCTTCTGCGCACGCACGTAGAAGTACATCACGATACTCCGGCCGTGATGCTGGGCAATCATATCCTGAATCGCCATCGGTAACCGCGAGTCCCTCGCCATTTCCAAACCGTCTTTGACATGCGAGGTAATGATCAGCGTGCTCATCGTCGGGCTCAGGCTGTCGTGACGGCTGACACCGGTTTCGTTTTCAGAAAAATACTGCGGCTTCATGAGCTTGCCGATGTCATGATAATAACTTCCCACCCGCGCCAGCAACGAATCCGCGCCAATGGCCGCAGCTCCGGCTTCGGCAAGCGTTCCGACAATCAGGCAGTGGTGATAGGTATTCGGCGCTTCAACCAGTAGCTGCCGCAAAAACGGGTGTTCCTGATCCTGCAACTCGTACAACCTGATCCGGGTCGTCCGTCCGTAAACAGACTCCACCAGCGGAAGCAGCGCCAGCACAATCATCCCGCAAACAAACCAATCGAGCATCAGCCACAGCCCGCGCATCAGCGGATGCCCGCCGGTGAACAGCTTATTTATCCAATTCTCGCGTGTCAGCGTCATCAGCTCCTCGCCAGACGACACTGCCCACAAGACAACAACGGCCAGTGACAGAAAACCGCAGATCAGCGACAGCCGCGGCACACCCCATTTCTCGCGCACCGCAGGAAGCGCATATGTATATAAACTTCCACCGGCAAGAAACGCCAGACATAGCCCGGTCTGCCCTTCAAACAAAATCAGCAGATACCCGCAGGCAACCGTGAGTGCCGCCATCGCACAGGAGCGTCCCCACGCAAGCGTACCAAACCCGACCAGCACTCCAACCGGCACCAGCAGCCGGATCACCGGAAAATGCGCGTGATTAGTCACATGCGCAAACAGCGCGATAAGAATGATCCCCAGCGCCATCCCGAACAGGACTTTCGGATTATCACGTCTAAGCATCCCCAGAATGATCAACCCGCCGAGAGTCAGAGAAAAGAGCAGAAGAAATTTGCCGACAAACCGGAACAGGATCATCTCCCATCCCTGATGCAGCAGGAATGCTTGGTTCTCTGCATGAAGACACGCGATCTTTGCCGGAGTCAAAGACTGTCCGCGCGCGGCAATGACCTGACCGACTTTGAAATGACTGATCTTCTCAAGCGCTTCGTTTTTGGCTTCATCCAACAACGCATTTGTCGCCTGCGCGTCAAATACCAATGTCGGACGTAAACGTGAGCCAAGGAGATCGCTCAGAATCTGCCGCATCGGCGGACGCACTGCGATTTCATAGCGGAACCAGTCGCGCAGCAGCGGAATCACCTGCGCAATCGACAGCGGCTGCTGGCGGTTACGCTCACCCAGCGATACGCGCCGACGGCCGTCCGGCGGGCTCAGAATCAGAATCTCGCCCCCCACTCCGACCTCTTTGCCATACCGTTCATCACTCAATACACCACGGGAAAACACCCGTTCTTCCAGTACGCTACGCATGGGTTCGACAACATCGCGGTAGAGACGAAAACCCTCTTTCTCCGCCAGCAATCCATCAACAATCACCTGCGACTGTTCTGATGTCAGGATGATTTTTTCTTCATCCGCATATGCTTGAAGCAGTTTTGTGTTCTTGACCTCACTCGCTTTTTCAAGCAGGTTCACTACCGGCGTCAACACGTCATTCAACCACGTCCACTTCGCGTCTTCGCGGTACACTCGAACGTGATTGCTTTCGATGTCCCGAATCACTTTCGCGGCAGCAGCTTCGTCGTTCCATTCAAAATCGACACGGCTGCGCAAATCATCTTTCGACACATATCCCGGATAAAACGGAAGCGGACTCACTCCCCACGTCAAGGGAAGCGCCGCCAGCAGCGCAAGAAGAATTGCGCCGATAAACGATAAGCGGCTGACCGGAATCTGCAGTTCGCGAACTTTGCGCAGACGGGAAACCAAAAGATTTCCATTCTGCGAATGCTGATGAACAAACTGGCGACGAAGGTTTTTAGCCATTTGTATCCCCCGTCTGTGCTGATTCGGAAGCCTCACGTCCGGCTCGTTTCTCCAGCTGAGCACGCTCCGTTTTTTCCGCATCAGCCGCGTACGCCTGCACAATCTCGCGCACGAGCGGGTGCCGAACGATATCGCCGCTGGTCAGATGCACAACCGCGATATCATCAATCCCGGTCAGGATCGAAAGCGCATGATGCAAGCCTGACTTGCCGTACGGAGCCAGATCCACCTGCGTCATATCCCCCGTCACAATCGCGCGCGAATTCAAGCCCAACCGCGTCAGAAACATTTTCATCTGCAGCGGCGTCGTGTTCTGCGCTTCATCCATAATCACAAAGCACCGCTCCAGCGTCCGACCGCGCATAAACGCAAGCGGAGCGACTTCGATCATCCCCGTTTCCATATACTGCGACAGTTGCCGCCGCGAGATCATCGCATACAGCGCGTCATAAATCGGCCGCAGATACGGATCGACCTTTTCCTTCAGATCCCCCGGTAGAAACCCAATCCTCTCGCCCGCTTCCACCGCAGGACGCGTCAGGATCAGCTTGCGAACCCGCCCGTGGCGCAACGCTTCAACAGCCGCAGCAACCGCCAGAAACGTTTTACCGGTTCCTGCAGGGCCTGTGGCAAAGACCAGCGTATGATCGCGAATCGCCTGGATATATTCTTTCTGTCCAGCGGTTCTTCCGCTGATCTGCAGGCGTTCTGTATAGAGCGTATCGGCTTGTCGGGGAGAGCGTTCGGTACCGGTCACTTCCAGCAAAACTTCGAGTTCGTTTTCCAGAGAATCAAACCGGCCGCGGCGGATAGACTGCATGAGTTGCCTGAGAATATCTTCCGCACGCAGGGCCGCATCGTCTTCACCTTCGATCAGAATGCGTTCCCCGCGCGGGGTGATGCGGACACCCAGTTCTGAGCGGAGAGTGCGCAAATTGGCATCCCCCACGCCGAACAGGGCGTGTTGTTGACTGGCATCGGGTGGCATTTCCAGTTCGGTTTTCATAAGGTGTTCATCATGCTCCGGGACGCGCCCCGCACACGAGAATCAGGTAATAATACATCATCGGCCCCGAGATCATCAGCGAGTCCAGCATATCGAGAATGCCGCCAAAACCAGGAACCGAGGTTCCTGCATCTTTGACTGCGCTATCCCGTTTGAGGGCAGACTCAACCAGATCACCGATCAGGCTCGTCACCGACAAAAGAACGCCCAGCAGCACGATCTTCGACCAGCCTAACGATGCAACCGTCCCGTTCGGTGCCAAAAGGCAGAATACCGACAGCAACCCGACACTGGTACACATCCCGCCGACAGCGCCTTCCCATGTCTTTTTCGGACTCAGGTGAGGGCAGAGTTTGTGTTTTCCAATCAAGCTGCCGATCAGCAATCCGCCAACATCCGCAGCCTTTGCAATCGAGACGAACAGAAAGACAAATTCCGCACCGTCATACACCCAGCGTTCCGGCAACCCGTCACGCGCAATCCCCAGATGTCGCATCCGCGCGATAAAGCTGATGAGATAAAAACAGTAGGCGATTCCGAGCAGGGTCGTGGCTACATTGCCCATCGCGCCTTTCTGCTCCTTGCGGAAAATCTGCCCGACAAACGAGCCGCCGACAGCGACCGCGCTCAGCAGCGTCAGGATATCGATCCCCTGCGGCAACACGTGTTCAGCGCCGTGCCACTTCTCCATGCACCACTGTTCATGCCCGAAGAAAAACAGCACGCACAGCACATAGCCGAACAACGAAAACGGCTTCCAACCCAAGTGGCGCGCAAAACGGTAAAACTCACGCAACCCCCACGTACAGAAGAACGCCAACATCGCTGTCAGCCCCCATCCGCGCGCATGAAAAATATCCATCCACAAAATGCCGTAGAACAGGGCGAAGATCGGGACGGCGGCCATCAGGCGTTTATATAACATGGTCTACTCCACTACTGCGCCAAACTTACGCGTACGATTCTGGTACGCACAGATTGCTTCGGCGAGCGCCGCGTCGTCAAAATCAGGCCAACAAAGCGGCGTCGCATATAATTCGGCATACGACAACTGCCATAATAAATAATTACTGAGTCGCAATTCACCGGCCGTACGGATCATCAGATCCGGATCCGGCATCCCGGCGGTGTCCAGCGCGCCAGCAAAACTCTCAATCGTAATCTCATCCGGCGCAATCTCGCCAGCCACTGCTTGCGTTGCCAGCTTCTGCGCCGCCCGGACGATTTCGTCACGCCCGCCATAATTAAGCGCCAGCGTCATCGTCAAGCCCGTATTTTTATCAAGCGACTTGATCGCTTTCTCTAACGCTTTCTGCGAAGACTTGGGCAGCCGCGACAGATCGCCGATCACCCGCATCCGCACGTTCTGTTTATTCAACTCTTTGACTTCTTTGCCGAGGAAGAATTCAAGGATCTTCATCAGACCGCCGACTTCATCTTCCGGACGTTTCCAGTTTTCGGTGCTGAACGCATACAGCGTCAGGTAGCCAACGCCCCAGCGGCCGCAGGCCTTGACCACACGCCGCACCGTCTCCACACCGGCCTGATGCCCGAAAAGGCGCGGGCGTTTTTTTGCCTGTGCCCAGCGGCCATTGCCGTCCATGATAATGGCAATGTGCTGCGGAATGCAGGCGAGATCAAACGGAACCTCGTCTTTCGCAATCTCTTTGTATTTGGTCACGACTTCGATCCGCACGAACAGCCGCAACCGCAACTTGTCGAGCAACCGCCGTCACACCGGATCGTATGTTCACGGGCCGGGCCAAACGATACCGTTTCGATTGCCGCACTCGCCAGTTCGCTGATCCGTTTGACATACGCCTTGGCTTCCGCCGGAAAGTCTGCAAGGGTACGGCAGGAAGAAAGATCGCACTTCCAGCCCTTCAGCGTTTCATACTTCGGCTTGCAACGGGTCAGTTCATCAAGGGAAGCCGGATAACCGAGAATGGTTTTCCCATCCAACTCATATGCGGTGCAAACCTTGATCTCATCAAACTGCCCCAACACGTCGAGCTTGGTGATATGCAGTTTTGTCACGCCGTTAACGCGGCAGGCATAGCGGCCAACGACCATGTCAAGCCAGCCCACGCGGCGCGGACGGCCTGTGGTGGTGCCGAACTCATCCCACTGGTTTGCACCGGTTCCCCGCAAAGAGCCTGCCAAGTCACCCTCGAGTTCGGTCGGGAAAGGCCCTGCCCCAACGCGTGAGGTAAAGGCTTTCAGAACGCCGTGGACTTCGTTCAGGCAGACAACCGGCAAGCCGCTTCCGGTTACGCATCCGCCGGAGCCAGTGTTGGAACTGGTGACAAACGGGTACGTCCCGTAGTCGATGTCGAGCATCGCTCCCTGCGCACCTTCCAGCAGCATGTTCTTTCCCGCATCAAGCGCTTCATGCAGAAAGCTGACGGTGTCAGTGATATACGGACGCAGGAAATCGGCGGCAGGAATTACTTCCTTCACGATTGCCTCGGCATCCAGCGCGTCACCGCCCAGAGCCTGAATCAGGCGGTCGGTCTCGGCGATCCTCTCGCGCAGCGTCTTTTTAAAGTTTGCCGCGTCTGCGATATGGTGGCCACGCAGCCCGCAACGGGAAATCTTATCGCCATAGCACGGCCCGATCCCCTGCAGAGTCGTACCGATGCCGTTACTGCCACGCAGCTTTTCCTTCAGCGCGTCCATCGATTTATGGAACGGGAAAACGATATGCGCGCGATCTGAAATCAGCAGGCGGCCTTCGGTTTTGACGCCACGGTCAAGCAGGCCCTTGATCTCCGCCATCGTCTTGATCGGATCAAGCACCACGCCGTTACCGATCACGGCCGTCACATTCGGACGCAGGATGCCCGACGGGATCAGATGAAGTTTATAAATTTCACCGGCAATAACAACCGTGTGTCCGGCGTTTGAACCGCCCTGACAACGGACGACAAGCTCTGCCCCCTCACCGGCAAAATCGACGATCTTGCCCTTGCCTTCATCACCCCACTGGAGTCCCACAATCGCTGCAACTGTCATATCTACTCCCACTCTTTATCAATAAAAACCATTCGTTTTATTCGTCTTACAGTTTCATCCTGCCGCCGTGCCCCGTCTATACGGTCACGACGCCGGATGCCGGGCGATCAGGAAAAAGTAATCGCTCGGAATTGCCTGACCATCAATCAGGCGCATCTCGACATCCATCAGGGTGTCCAGCAACCCAGCCACTTCATCGGAGGCAGCAAAGCCGTCAGCA
>QKHZ01000092.1 GCA_003249795.1 bacterium
CTCTTCCTAAAGTCCATATCGTTCATTCGTTGTTTTGAACGATGCAGTGAATGACAATGTCGTGAGCCGGATGTGGGAGATCTGCAAGTCCGGTTCTAACGGGGGATCGCCTGTGTGAACAGGCGATCTACACTAAGAAGCATCTTCTGTCGCCCTAGCGAATATCCAGCACGGATTCCCGTATGACAAGATCTGGCTCCAGCCGGATCTTGATTGGCCCCAATGATTGGGCTGCCCGAAGATGATTCATCCGGCAAATCAGCATTTCGATGGCCATCACTGAAAGCATATAGAAATTCTGCGCGACCGTTGTCAGGGTTGGCGCACTCAGCGAACTTGCGTCAATGTCATCAAATCCGATAACAGAGATATCTCCGGGAATGTCGAGTCCGAGAGCCTTGAGCGCATTCATCAGATGCAATGCCAGCGTGTCATTACTACAGAACACGGCAGTGAGTTTGGGACAACAATCCAGCAATTGCTGCGCGAGGGACTCCGCATGCTCCCTGCCATTGCCACCAGTTTCAAAAATCCTCTCCGCAGACTCAGGCAATTTCGCAGCAAGGCACGCCGAATAGTACCCGCGACAACGACTCTGCAAAGACGAGACGGTTTGAGGAACTGTTGCGTACGCAATCTCAGTGTGACCACAGCCAAGCATATATTCCACACCCTTGCGCGCACCAACCTCGTTGTCGATCCCGATAAAATCATAATCGCCCAGATCAATATCACAGACAACAAACGGGATCTTTTTTTTTGTGAAGCTGTGAAGCATACCTGCGCTATCGAGACCGGCAAGCGGCCATAGAACAAATCCTGCACAGTCCTGTTTGCACAATTGGAGTAGTTGTTCCGTCTGCTCCTGCGGGGTACGCGACAACATCGGAATGACACTCCATTGCAGTGTCGAAACGACATCATGCGCGGCCTCAATCAGGTTATGCTTAACCACAGGGATCGAGTTGAATTCCATATACGGCAATACAACATGAATTGTCTTTGTCGCTGTGCGTTTTGCTGCAGACTTCTTCGCCGAGGCCGTATAGAGTTTTCTGCCTTCGCGCCTTAACAGGCCTTGGGCAATCAAACAAGAGACAGCCTTGTTTACTGTCGGCTGACTGCCCCCCCACATCCGCATGAATTCCCGCTCAGACGGCAGTCTAGTGTCTGGCTCAACCTTATTTTCTTTCAGATAGATGCAAATTTTTTCTGCAATGTTCTTAAAAGACAACTTATTATCAAAACTGGACATATATATATCCTCCATTCAATATGATTTATCATAAATGAATCATACACCATTTTTGATAAAATAAAAGTTGCTGATGAAAAAATTGTATGCTATTTATAAAAATGATGGCATTGTGTAAATAATCGCAGGAGCTGATGCTCAAATTCACGAGCCGGTTTTCTGGATTGAACCTGTCCGGACTGAAGTGGTTTCCGCAGACGGGTCTGTATTCGCTCCGCAGACAATTTTGCGGTGTTGATTCTCAGGAGAGTACAGCATGGCAAACGCCGGTTCGCTTCAGCAAAATGAAACCGCAGCAGGACATGACAACGAGATTGCACATGGCGCTACAGCGTACTTCGCCTGGAAGGCGTCGACACGCAAGCGGATCAGCGGAATGTTTACACTGGTTGAAATGCTCGTGGTCATTGCGATCATCGCCATACTGGCCTCAATGCTGATGCCTGCACTGATCCGCGCAAAGGAGAGCGCGAGTCTTACCACCTGTATCTCGAATGCACACCAGATTTCATTCTGTTTCAATTCATATGCAGACGATTATAGTGGATACCGGCCGACCAATTGGATCAACGGAATCAACAAAACCTGGAATAACGCCTTCATCTCCATCGGCTATCTGAAGGACAAAAACCTTTACCGCTGCCACGCATATGAGGATTTCGATCTCGCCTACCGGGGAACAACCACCACGTATGTCGACGACAGCCATATCGGCATCGGTATCAATATGAACCGGTTCTGGTCCGGAGTAACCTCAAGCACATATCGCCAATATTTGCCAAACCTAAAGATAACAACAGAACGCCGTCCTGCTTCGCTCTGCCTGACGACAGAAAGCAACGCCCAGTTTTATTGCCGTCAGTTTAATTACAGCACCAATATCATGAACGGCGATATGCCTGCACAGCGACATCATGGCGGCGGGACAGTCTTGTTCGCAGATAGTCACGCGGCCTATGTTCCCGCCGCACTGCAACTCAGCACTACAATCATGCGCTCGTTTATGAAACCATAAGCAATGGCCGCCTTTTGATCTCATCTATGCGATGAGAGCGGAACCCAATACAGCACGACATTTTTCTGACTTCAGTATTCACCCGGAGGACTCTATGCCCGACGCTACAATTTTGCCAACACGGCAAGCCACGATGCCCATCGCTTATCCCATATCTTCCTGGTTCACACTCCTTCTTCTCTCTATTCTTCTGGCAGGAGCGTCGGGAATGGCACAGGATGCGATGAAAGATGCAACTCAAAACCTGGCAAAAAAAACTCCAGATACAGACACAGTGAATACAGAACAGCCGGATGAGGACATCGTCATTGATGCGGGGATACAATCGCAACCGGTGAATCCCCTGCTCCTCGGTGTTTCTCAAGGCGGCAATGCGCTGAGCTATTTGAAGCCTGATGTCGTAAAAGGGCTGGATGGCCTTCCTGTACAGCTGGTCCGTGTCGAAATGGTCACCGGCTGTATGAAATATAAACTGTATGATCCGCAGACGAAGACATGGAATTGGACTGTACTGGATCAGGAACTGGAAACGATCCGGCAGCATGGCGCGCAGATCATTATCAACTTGTTCGGCACACCGGCGTGGCTGGCGTCTGATCCGAAAGCGAAAGTCCCGGCTTTTACGCCACCATCAGACGATGCCGCATTTGCAGAATACTGCGCTGCTATTGTCCGCCACGTCAATCTGGACAGGAAGTTCGGCGTGAAATACTGGGAGTTCTGGAACGAACCGTCGGGAAACTTTTTCTGGACAGCGTGGAAACCAGACAAGACACGGTTTTATCGGCTTTATGATATCGTTGCGCGCGCGGTAAAGGCCGCCGATCCATCGGCAATGATCGGCGGATTTGGCGACAATGTCTTTTATCTGGAACATTACCGTGACTGGTTTGCCTATAACCGCAACCAAAGCCACACCGTTCCGGTCGATTTCCTGACGGCCCACTGGTACGGCGACTGGGATACCGACGGTAAGCGACTGCCCAACCGGTATGCACAATGGGCAAATAATCTTTCTCAGCTAGCACAGCAGGAATTCGGCAAAGACATCCCGATCTTTTTCAGCGAATGGAATCTGGCCGCCGAGTCATCCGGAACACATCCGGCACATCGCAGCGCAGCCTTTATCGGCGCATCACTTTGCGTGATGAACGACGCAACCGCCATCACTGGAGCGGCACTGTTCCGGATTGAGCATTATAAAGACCCTTATAGCAGCCTGCTTGGAAAGCAATATCAGCACCGATCCCCTTGGCGGGTGCTACAGATGTATTCGTTGTTATCAGGTAACCGAGTTGAGTTGTCAGGTGCACGCGAAGATTTGTATGGCCTCGCATCTGCTGACGCGTCGAATCTGACGGTGATGATCTGCCGCTATTGTCCTCAACCGTCTGACGACAACACCGTGCGTTTGAAACTTACAGGCTTGCCTGCATTGACAAATTGCATTATTCATTTGAGCCTAGAAAATGCACAATCTGCAATAAAAGACGGCAACGTGAACTTTACCGAAATGACCAAGACCACTGACAATACAGGAACACTCCGCTTCAATACAGAGATGGATCCCTATTCGGTTCTGTTCATTAAAATTGGCGGAACTGACAATACTGAAAACACAAAGCATGCTGATGCAACAGATGCCGTGGAAAAATCGGTGAGCGTCTGTTATGTTCCGTGGTGGGTAAACTGGAGACTGCCGGATCCGACAATTGGCGGGCTTCCTCTAGAGATGATTGATTCTGACAGCGCCCACATGGAGGGGTACAAGGATCGGGCATACGCGCAGACGATCCGAAATTTTGAACGCGCCGGAATTGATACCGTCTGCTGGGACACATTCGGCAAGCCCCAGATTGATATGGCTGGTGACTTCCTAAAGACTTGCGTCAAGGTAAATACTTCGCTGCGGATGGTTCCCCTTTTTGACGTACATGAAGCGACCAAACCCGATATCAAGAAAGTCGTCGGACGCTTCGAATCGTTCATGAAACAGTATCACGCCTTGCCCGGTTTTGACCGTTTTCATGCGAAGCCGTATTACTGGACATGGGGAACACGGAACATGAAACCCGAAGCATGGCGAGCCGTATTTGATGAGATGTCCGCCTCGAATCAAGAGCGCAAATGGGTCGGCCATTTCAACAATAATGACATGCTCAAGGAATACGCGCCTTTGTTTGCGGGAATGTATTCGTGGCAACCACAGCCACTTGCGGCTATCGCCGGCTTTGAACAGAGCTGGCACAAAACCGTAAGCCAAGCGCCTGTGCCAACGATCCGCATCAGCCCGATCTATCTGATGTTCCGCCGGTACGGATACGGTTTCAACTACACCGATCCCCGCGGCTTTCAGGTCTTTCATGAAACATGGCGGCAGGCAATCAGAAACCATGCGCAGTGGGTTCACATCACCACATGGAACGACTACGACGAATATACGATGTTTGAGCCGACCGTAAGCCGGGGCTATTGCCTGGCGGATCTGAATGGTTTCTATACGCGCCAATGGAAAGCGATGCCGAAAAATGTTGAACCGGAAACAAACCGGATCTTTGTAGCCTGCCCACGCGGTGTAAATCTTGGTGAAGAGGGCTACATAGACATAAGCGGAATATTCCGCAGCGACAGGCTTCCGGCAAAAGTAAAAGTGCAAATGATCAATCCGCAGAATACGTTGTTTGAGCTGGGAACGTTTCAAGTAAACTCCCCCGGGGTTCAAACAAAGTTACTTCCCTTCACTGTAATAAAAGCACACGGCCAAGCACTACGTCCGGTTCTCGAAATCGAATGGAACGATGGCACGATGCAAACCGTTGGCAGCGATCTTCCCTGGATTGATCTTTATGGATTGGGACATATCCGCGAACGCAATCTCTGGATGGCCGAGATCGGAGGACAAGTCCCGGATGCATCCGTCACATTGACGGCTTGTAATGATGCCAACAATTACGAAAACGATTATCTTCGAAAACCTGTACGGCTGCAAATCAATCTGACAGGCCAGACGGAATACGATTATCTTGTCTTGAAAAGGAATGAACAGCAGGCAGTAGTAATCCGCGATGGCTCCGCCTATATTCCATCCCGTCACTTCGGCGGTAATTACGGATGGGCAAAATACGATACCGTCCAGACTCAGAAGAACGAAGACGGTTCGTTTGTCCTGAACGTCACAGAACCGCCGTCAACCTATGGCATGACAGTCGACTCCGGCGTCTCGAAACTGGCCCGCCCCAAGCGTGATGCAACGCTGACCGGATACAGCCAGGACTGGTACACGGTCATTGCGGTAGACAGTTAGCGCCGTAGGACATTCTCTCAGCCGCTAGTAGTCAACCGCAAGCCACAGGATCAGACCATTGTCAGCTATACGACCATGACCGACTTGGGTGATGGCTACCTGAAAGACGACACCGGCAAGGGATTGGATTTAAAAGACTGGAGCACGGCGAATATCGGCATCACCGAACATGACGGAGGCCGCAGCCTCTCGCTGAAACCGGGAACGGCAATCACCCTTCCCAACCATATTCTCATCGCCCGGAACCTGAAGGTCGATGTCGACTTTATCGTAATCGCACCTGCACCTGCGTTTCTAATCGCCTCGCCTCAACTCGATCTTTTCATCGATGCCGATGGATATCTAAATGCGCAGCGAACAACCTATGATTTTACAAAACAAAAGGATCATCCCGTGGCCATTCGCTCAAGCGACATTATCCCGGCCAATCAATCCACGACATGCTCTGTCATCATCACCCATGACACACTCTCCCTTTTTATCAATGGACAGCAGCAGAGAATAAAACCGATTGCATTTCCTTTACGGAATGATGAAGCGACAATTCGCATGGGCGTCGCGATTAAAAAAAACATGCTGCCGCAATCACAACAAGATTCGTATCCGATCCCATTTGCAATCGACGTGAATTCATTAACGGTTAAGGCGTTACCGCCGAAATGATCAAGCGAGGACAGATAAACCTTGCGATTCACCAAGAATCTTGTTACATGAACATTGGCACGGATATAATACTGAATGACCAACACAAGATCTGACAACAATAAAATGGTAGCTGGAAAAGAGCACTGGAGTATCGTCATGTGCGTGCGGCATCAGACGCGGTTCACGTTGGTTGAGTTACTGGTTGTCATCGCGATTATCGCCGTACTGGCAGCGATGTTACTACCGTCACTGCGCAAGGCACAGGACTCGGCAAAACAGATGAGCTCAACCAACAACCTCCGCCAGATCGGTATCGGGATCGATGCATATATGAACCAGAACCGCTACCGACTTCCCAGCAGTACGTCCAACGCCAAGCCAACAGGAACCAGCGACTGGGTTGACTGGCTTTACCGACTAAGCTCCGAGGGCGACACCGGTGATGTGAAAATTTTCTCATGCCCCTCCGACATGCGCGGATATAACTATTCAGTCGGAACCTCCACCGGTATCGTTAAAATGCCGGTCGGGTACGGCATCAACGGTTACTATGCCTGCCCGCAAGTCCATGGCGCAAGCAAAATGGCAAATGTGGCGAAACGTCCATCAGTCCTGATCTATGTCGCTGACGCGAATTCCCCGAATATCCTGGGATACTGTCTAAATGTGCGCTCACGCGTGGCAAACGCCAATGATGTTCCCTTGTCAACAGGGCTGTATCCGGATTCATCGTTACGCCGTCACTTGATGGGCTCTGTCGGTCTTTTTGCAGATCAGCATTGTGAAGTTGTCACACAATACAAGGCAATGTATGGCGCCAAATGTAATGACTACTCCGGTGCCACAGAAAAGAACTTTTTATACGATGGAGTCAAGTGGCCGTGGTAATCAGACATATGGCTTTTGTTATTCAGTGTAAATGCAGTGATTTCACTGCGAGATTGTCTTCAGAACATAGTCTGCATTAATATAACCTTGGGGTTGTGAGTTTTATCCGATTTAGATTTTCATATTTTCAAAGGAAAATTTCACAAACAGGCAAGTTTCGAAAAACAGTATGGGTATTAACATACCAAAGATCGAATCCCTGTCGCTACACCACTAATTTTTGTGCCATTACTCGACATGCAATATTCATATATAGATAGCCAGACTTTCAGGTCAGCTTTCTTCTTTGCCAACCGATAAATATCGTAAACAATATGAATATTGCCATGATCGCCTACGCCATATAGCGAGTATTCATGGTTCGAAAATACCTGACTGTTCTTTTGCATCCCCCTACATATTGCCTACCAGTTTGTAAATCTGAATGCATCATGCTATCAAGGCAGCAAGTCAAGGGCATGAGCTCAACGGAGACACCACATTTCTCAACTTACCTCCCAATAATAGTGCAGTTGTCGATCGCAGATCCTAAATAGGGGTGCTTGACATCACAAAACTGATTGTTTTTCAAAACAACCCCGGAAGGAGAAAGAAAGTCGATCTCCTTCACTCCCTCACCCGGAACCGGATCAAAATCGAATAGCTGGCCCAAGTCCTCCGGCTGCTGATATGCGATCTGCTTTTCGACCCGGATCCCATAGCATGATTTTTTAATTATGCATCCTTCAATCAGCACATCAGAAACACAGCCGCGAATACGGATTGAACTATTGTTATCGATCTGATGGTTGCGGATAACAATATAGCGACACAGCGGAATACTCCTCTCTCGCACTTTTTTCTCCTGTAACATCTCACGCAGTTGTTCCGGCGTAAGAAACCGATCAACATCACCGGTTTTTCTTGGGTTAGTCACCACCTGCCAACCCCAGATATTCAAATAGCCCTCCCCACCGATCCAGCGGTCGATTTCGGTGGTGCCTCCTCCCCACCCATTACCGACCTGAATATGGTTGCCGATGAACTGGTTATACCAGCTCGGTTCAACTCTGGGATAATTCTTGTTCACCCAAGATATCTTTCCCAGACAATTAATATTACTCGCCCTGATACTCACATTTTCAGCAACAATGCACTCGCAGTTCGGAGGATACAGCTGCACAGACGTCCCCGTGTCTTCCGCAATATTGCCAACGATGATATGCCTTCCGTTATAGCCACCGATCAGAACCGTTGAGTTTTCGTCCGGTTGAATTCCCCAATCCTCAGTAATTGTATAATGGCCATCTTTCGCGTTTCCAATCCAGCGGTACTGGCCGACTCCTTTGCCATCGACAATATAAATGACGGTATCATAAACATCTTTCATTAATCCTTTACCGCGAATGCCCGATTCACACAGCAACTTGTCTTTAAGAGAAAATCTTTTGCTGCCTATGTCTTTGATCTTGCCGAAATATGCAACCGCATGCCCATCAAAGGTCAGTGCCTCGTGATCACCACCATAGATATGCTTGACATGGTTATGCGCATAATAAACGTTATAGACTTTTTGCGATCCCATGTGCATGGCGATGTTGTTTCCGCCACAACAAAGACCGTTGCTCATAAATGTGTTGTATTCAAAAATCATCTGGCAACCGCCATTGATAAACTGCATGCTATTGGCGACGATATTATTTCTGGCAATAAAGCAGCCCTTGCCGGAACGGATATCAAAACAAGTGGTTGAATTATAAATATCGCAATCGGTAATATGATTGTTGCTGCCCATCACGAGAAATGCCGCCCCGCTTGCTGCAGGCTGCGCATCAACTCCGCGCAGGTGATGCGGCCGCCCATTCTGTACGGTCATATAGTAACAATTCGCACGAATTCTGACGCGATTAATCACAGAGTTGTTTGTTACGGTCACGATTGTACTGTGCACGCCTTGCGTATAGATGGCAAGGTCTTGAATCCCGGCTCCTTCCTGACATTCAATCAACGAGGGCAGCGGTTTTTCCCGGTCTGGCCACCACAGCGAAACCAGATCCATCCCCTCGCCCCGAAACGTCACATTTTCGGGAATGATCAATCCGCTTTCGATATACGTTCCGGTGCGCAGACCTGAGTCAATCCGGTAACGCCCTGCGGGGAAAAACAACTCGCCGCCGCCCAAGCCCGACAGGCGCTCCAAGCCTTGAACCACAGCCAACGTGCAGTCGCTTTTACCGGTTGGGTCTGCATCAAAGTCAAGTACATTCACCCGCCGGTGTTCTTCCTGACGCGGGGGAGTGACGACGATTTTATTCTTTGTTGAATATTCCCGCCCACCGCACTGCATAACAAGATCATATTCTCCGACAGGCATATCCACCGGAATTTTCAGTTCAATTGAATAATTGCTTTTCTGAACGACCTCAGGAGAATAAACATTTGCATCCGATTGCAATCCCACAGTGACTGGCGTTAGATCAAGACAATTCCCCAATACCCGCAACCATCCTCCCGACCGCGCCTTTCCTGCGCCTCCCTCACCCTGAGTCCACCAGACATCCGGACGGTTTACCAGCACCTCGCGACTTGTCACATGATCCTGACTGACCCGACAGGCATAAACACCAGCTGGCCACGACTCCGGCACAGTCACCGTCATCGCTTGCGCTGTCTGCTGCAATATCCGGACCGTTTCCCATTCGTGTTTTCCGGCCTCCTCAGAGGAATCACACTTCATCTCCACAACAGTGCGATCCGTAAAACCGCCGCCGCTCAACAGTAATGATTCACCTGCCTGTGCAGGGCTTGAGTGCCAGAAAATATCAATCACGTTGTTCTGTACATAATTAGTATCGGTGCTTTGCATTTCGTTAACCTCACTATGGGCCAGTTCAACTGTCATTGCGTGACTCCGTTTAAAAATAGTTATGAGACAATTTATAATATCCTTTAAAACGCCTGTGTCAAATTTATAGGATAACATATATATTCGTTTATTGCTTGCCAGCACACCGGCTCCGCATAAAATCATATGATAATGGTTTAACAGTCAACGCTGGTGTCATTGCATTGTACCAGCCTGTTTACTTCTTCACTTTTGGAGACTGAAATGAAAGCCAAAGCATCCGGCCCCGCATACCTGCAGGTGCTAAAGCAGTTGCAGGAACTCATTGCCCGTGAGTATGAGGACGGAGGGTTTCTGCAAACAAGCAAGGTCATGAGCCGGAAAATGGGCGTGACCCATGTCACTTACAACAAGGCGATCGCGCGGCTGATCATCGAGGGGATTGCCAGAAGCAATCGCAAAGCAGGCACCTATATCTCCCCCAAAGAGAGCAGACCCAAAAAGATCGGAATCATCATCGGTAATGCCGAAGAGGCAAGCTTTATCGGCAGCCCACAAACCGACATCGTCGAATCAATCCGTTTTATGCAATCAAAAGACTATGGCGTCCAAATCATCACCGCCGGAAAACTGAAAAATATTGGCGACCAACTGGTATTGCATGGTATCAAAGCAGCGCTCTGGTTTGAAATAACAGAAGCATGCCTGCCAATCATAGAAGCGATCCAGAAAAATTTGGGAATTGCATTCATCGCTGTTAATGTGAAGGCAAGCGCCCTAATTGGCAAGCACAAACAAATTTTAACAAAGATCAATTATGTTTCTTACGATCTATGCAAACTTTTTATTGATATCGCCAAGTTGTGCAAAGAAAATCAATATCGATCGGTTTTATATTTTGGATCAAAAAAAATTGCAGAAAAATACAGCTTTCAGCAAGAGGTTCTGAAATTTGCCGATTTTAGTTGTATCGAAGGATACAATTTCAGTTCGACGCAACTCACCAATAAACTCAAAAACAATCGCGTTGATTTGATCTTCTGTGAAGGCGGAAATATACTGCAGGAAAATCTGTTCAATATATTGTCAGCATTACCGCCAGAGGTTACGAGCCCTGATGTTATTCTTCGGGATGTTAATTATACCGCTATTCTGAAAAAGAAATATCCAACAGTCAATATCATTGCACAAGCCACACTTGACGTAAACGCACAGGGCGAAAAAGCCGCGAGCATGATGTATGAATTTCTTGAAAACGGAAGCCCTATACAGTCCATGCTGATTCCGGAATTCAAGCTCAATCGCCTGAAATAGCGTTTCATCGTTTCGGCCAACTATTACCAGCGGTAATACCGGTAAGGGTCGTCACCGAGGGGGAAATCACTGCGGTAATCCGAATAATAAAATGCAGGCAAAACTTGTTCTTCGGCAGTATCGTCTGCAGTCAAATACATCTGTGACTTCTCACCTGTAAAACCGCCGCTGCCGGCATGGTCAAAGACACGCACGACAATGACAGCCTTGCCTTCCTTTACAATTTTCGCCGGAACCACATACTTTCTTGGCGCGCACCAGAACTGTGGCGTATTGACGTCCATGTGTCCGACTTTCACACCGTTAAAATAAGTGTCATCAAAATCATCAACCGATCCCAGGCTCAAGGTCAATTCTTTTCCCTGCCAGGATGAAGGGATATCTACCTCTTTTCTGAAAACAACTTCACCGTCTTTCTCCCAGTCTGGGCCGAAATATTCAAACACTCCCGGCGCCGTTACGTTTTGATAGCCATCTGCAGACTGGAAGTTTTGAATCCGTTCCGCGGCAGCAGTACTGATACCCGGATCACTAATCTGCTTGCCATTCTCCTGAGCATATCCGTTTGTTATAACAGCCTGCCATGACCCACTGAGATCGATTTTTTTAATATCAGATGATGTCCTCGTCTGGAAAAACTGGTCGTCATTTTTAAACTGTGCTCCCAGATTCGACAGGATCTGAGAAATAGCGCGACTCTGGCGCCAACGGGTCAGACGAAAATATGTTTTTGTATCCGCATCCAATTGAGTCGGATCGATTTGACAGAAAATGATCGACCCTTTCCCGATATTTTTCCGGCCAAGCAAACCGTCTGCTGAAATGTCACAGCCACCTGCAAGCACAAAAGCGCTGCTGTCAACGCGCCAGTGAAGATCCGATTCGCTGAGTCCGAACGTCTCAGGCCAGGTCGGGACATCAAGAGATCCATGAAAATCGCTTTTCTCGACGATTGTTACGCCTCGGCTCACAGTACCGCATTGCCGTGCAGGCATCACAAGAACCTTACCGCCACGACCGGCAAACGCATTCAGTTGTTCATCCGTAACAGGCGCATCAAACGAAATAATTGCAGCCACATTTACATCATCAAGCGATTTGACTTTTACATATTTTACAGAAGACTGTTTCAGTAATTCCTCATCGCTGTCGTTACCAATATAATAGAATGGCTCGGGTACAGCCGGAGCTTCATACGTAGAAGCATAGGTGATGAGCTTGTTCAGAATCATTGACGATGCAGGATCCTGCGGAACATGGTCTTCGAGATCAAGCCCGCAAAAGAACATCATTCCTTTTCTGTAACTTAATTGCATTAGCGGAGAGTACGCCAGATCGAATTCACACTCCAGTAGCGGCGTCCATCCGCTATAGTGCGGCTTCTCCACCGCGCAACTGCTCAGAGCATGACGTCCTCCCCAACGCCAGCCATATGCAGGCGACTTTAACAATTCACTTAGCGTTTGCACTTTGGTATCGGTCTGGGCAATCAGTGCACTGGTTCCGCGCCAGTTTCTCAGCAAGTCAGCATCAAGTGCAGACCACGGTCCGGCAGAGACAACAGGAAACAGGTATCGGCTCATATATCGCGATGTCCGCAGTCCCAAATTAGCGGATATCCATTGCGGGTCTTGTCCCATCAGAATCACATGCCCTCCCTGACCCAGATGGGTTTTCAGTTTCAAAAGGATTTGTGGAGACTTCTCAAGTGCATGGCGTCCGACCACAACTAATCCCGGCTGGTCACTCCAGTCCTCTAGTTGGTAACCTTGAATATCCAGCATCCGGCGGGTATCGCCTACAGGATCGACAAGGAAAAGCGTTTCTATAAAATCATTGGATTGGCTTTTCAGGATAGAAAATGAAAAGCGGTCGCTGTGTTTAAACATACCGATTGTTGCTTCCAGGACAATCTCTGCTGAAACCGGAATCGCACCGGTAAGTTTCGGCGCCTGAACTTTAATCGGGTCAAGAACCGTTTGCGCAGGACCAATTATTCCGACACCATTTTGTTCATCAATGATTTTCCCGCCGATCATAATTTTGACTTGCCATGAATATTTCTGCTCGTGCCGGGTATCATTTAACAAGGCGATTTTTTTACTGAGTTTTTCACTCTCTTGGAAAATATGAGTTTTATCTGTAAAGACCTCGCTTCCGGCAATCCATGCCAGCGTCTGGCTGTTATTGGCAATAATCGTATCGGAAACGATATCGGACACATCATCAGACTGGCCATAGTATGTGGCATGGGAACGCGGCAAAACCGGGTTGTATGTACCACGCCGCCCCGGTGCCCACGGCAATTTTGCATCGACCGTCTGCCAATGCATCTGGTAGCTGCCGTTTCCATTTCGGGTCCAATGACAAAAGGCTCTGCCACCCAATCCATAGCCACCCCATGGTACCATGCCGCCGGTGATTCCCGCTGTACGCCAGCTGCGGAATGTATTGGTGATAAACAACTGTTCCAATTGGAATACCGAATCGAATTGCCAATTGTAAAAATGGTGGTTCAGATACTTCTGATCACCAACAAACTGTTTTTTGATATAACTGCGATACTCCTCTGGTTCAAGTTTATACGCATCGGCGCCGAGATAGAACGCGCAGTATTCTGTCGCCAGAGGTTCAGATGATTGGGCAAAGCCGATTCCTTTACGTCCCCGCAACCACGTCGCGCTTAGGGGAAGGCCAAACTCACAGGACATCAGCGGCATATCACCGTGCTCTGCCCAGTGGCTCAGCCACTCTTCCCGCTCCTGCAGCGGGATCAGACACAGATAATTGTTCGTCGTATACACGTCACCGACAAACGATCCCGCATGCGAATAGGCCGGCCGTGTAGGATCGATTTCCTTCAACGCTTTGAGCGCATTGAAACCACTGCGTTTACTGACCAGCCACGGAGAAAAGGTTTTTGAAAACTCCTCTTGGCAGCCGATAATGTCAGGGTTTTGGTCATGCCCGAATCCAAACCGGTTTCCGGCAAATACCCACATCACAATAGAAGGGTGATTGATAAGATCTGCCAGACGCTTTTCAGCAAAACCTTTCCACAGCGCAATTGATTTTTCCGAAGTCAGCTCTTCACTAACCAACTCATTCACATCTATTACTCGAGTGATCAGAAGCATCCCCTGTCTATCAGCCTCTTGTGCCCAGAGCGAATCAAAATCATATGTGCCGCGCGGATACAGATCGTCCCACCCGAGCTCGATCGTGTTGAATCCGCAGGCTTTCATTCCTTGAATATGATTCCGGATTGCTTCGATATTTCCGTAAAGGTTTGTGTAATTATTCGGCCGCAAGCGGATCGGAATGTTGTTCAGATAAAAGTTCTTTCCTTCAATATTAAACTCGCGGAATCCGAACTGCGTTTGCATCTGGTCATGAATTGTCTCAGCATTGATCCGCAAGCGCAACGTATATAAATACGGCCGATCGATATCCCAGCACACAGGATCCGGCCAACTCCATTTGACTTGATAACGGCCGTTTTCGCCGACAACATCATCAGCCTTAAATGACTTTTCGACAACGCCTTCGGGCGTGGAGATCTCAGCAATCACATTTAATTTTTCAGGAGCTTCCGCATCAAGTCCAAAGTCCAACGCCAGATACTTGTCACTGGTTGACGTGTTGATTTTCAGGTTTGTTATATTTCCGTGTTTTGGGAGACTGCACAGCAGCAGATCACTGATAATGCCTTTGGTTTTTAGAGATGTTTTCTGGCGCGTAATCTGCTCGGCTTCAGGCCCCATGTAGTTGATCATCTCTTTGTCGACCAGAGTCGATCTGACAAAGATACTCAGTTGCTGCTCTTTGCCGAATTGAATTGCGTTTGTGATATCCACCTGCCCACTGGGCCACCCCACATTGCCGGCATATTCCATGCCGAGATATACCTCCGCATCGGTTGAAACCCGTTTAAAGTCCAGTACAATCTTTCGTCCCTGCCACTCTTCCGGTACCGTGATTGTTCTGGTATACCACAACTCATCGGCTGAAGCGTTCCACTTATCCGGTGCCTTGATCACGCCCGGAATGTTTCCCCAGGCTTTCCATGACCCCGGTACACGGATCAGTCCCCAGTCGCTTTGTTTTTCAACCTGCTCTGACGGAGCAAAGCGCCAAACCCCGTTTAAACAGATTGTCGCACGGCAATCCGACTCTTGTTCGACAAGCTGGCTTTGTTTCCAGTCGATTCGGTCTTTGTCCGTGCAAACGGACTCAGCAGGAAGTTTTGTTTTTTGGGCCAACGTTTTTTTCTCAACACTGCCGCAGATCAGTTTTACATCCCGCAAATCGAAGTCACCGACGGCCTGTTGCTGGCGGATCTGAATATGCATCTTCACCGTTTCCGGAGGGGTTACAAGTTTGATGATTTCCGACTTCCAGTTTGCCGATTTCGGTAACGGGTTCCGGATCACTCCTGTGGTCTTGTTTTGTGCGTCATTACAGACAATATAGATCCACGCCCCATAATCCCGCCTTGATCCATCAATCGTACAGCGATAATCAAAGGTTAGATTGAGCGGAATATTTCCGGGGACGGCATATTCATTCCGCAGCACCCCCATTCCCTTCTCTTCCGGCAAGCTCAGCCGAAAAAATGTTGCATCCCCTTCGCTCTGAACGGTGCAGTTTTCCGCTTGCCACGCGAAAAGATCAGCGGCGTTACTGATTTGTGCAAGCAGCATTCCCTCCTGCACCGGCTCAATCTCAATTGATTTGATCTCTAATGTTCCGACCTTATTTTGAATCCGCGACTGAACCGACATATTCTGCATTGTTTCAGGAACCGGATAAATCATCGCAACTGTGTTCCAACCTGTTGAAGGTTTTAACACCAAACCGCTGACCGTTGAGGCCACATCTTTGCCCATATACGGCAGAATTGCCAGCCAACTGCCGACATGAAAACTGGATCCATCAAGACCGCCGCGATATGTACAGCGGATCAGCAGGTTTTCATTCCCATCAAACTTCATCGCAGGGGAGCTGATATTTGCGCTTGCCTTTTCTGCTGTGGTTTGAATTTGCATCGCCGTTTCATCGCCACTGCCAACCACCGTTGCCTGAGATATATTCCAGCCTGAATTTTCTTTGCCGGCAATAAACGAGTCCGCCCCATACAGGTTTGCCGAAATCACCAGAAATGCGGCAATCACCAACAGACAGTTTTTTATTGTCATCGTTTCTCCTGCGATAATTTTCAAACAGCCTGCCTGCGCGGCGGGCAATGCACAAAGAACTGAACCCTTTATTTGCACCAATTTAATCGCCTGACAATGGAATAGCGCTCTGTCAGGCTAGCGCTTGCTGCGGCTTGCCGAGAGCGTTTTAGGCTGTAGCGACATTCATGAGAAGGTTTCGTAACCGGAACGTGTTTGATCTGCCGTTATAGCCCGGAGGAGTTCCTGAACGAATCGGATTGCCCGCTCGCGTTTACCGTATCCTGCCAGAAATATGTACTCACCATTAATCCACCGCCGATACCGGGATAACCCAATGCCGTCGGCACCTGCATCGGCCAGCGGCTTTCCACGTGCCCGTCCAGAAACGCCACATTTGTTTTTCCTTGATGCCGGAAGTAGATTGTTTGCCCATAATAATCCGAACCTGCGGGGGATGTGGCTTCCGTACCCAGGAGCGTCCGGTATCCCGCGTTTTCTCCATTGATCATCAATTTGGATGGATATCGAACGCGCTTGATTGAAAACCCGAGCGCCGTTGCTGTTGTTCCGCTGATCCTATAATTATAGCCATAACTGGAAATATACGTCTCCGGGATCACGTCCGGCGTTTCAATCGGGCACGTGATAAAACTCCCGAAATTTGATTTTGATGAGACGTTTTTATAAACACTATACGGAACATCGGTCATAAACAGAGGCAACTGTCCGCCAAGAAGCCAGTTGCTGGCCGTTCCTGTTGTCAGAAGGGAATAACTTGATGCAGGAAAGGCTCCGTAACTGTCAATATACCGTATACTGGTTATCCCAATCTGTTTGAGGTTATTGACACACGCCAGTGACCTGGCACTGAAAACCGCTTTTTTCAGAGAAGGCAACAACATCGCCGCCAAAATCGTAATAATGGCAATCACAACCAGCAACTCAACGAGCGTAAACCAACGCACAAAACGACGGTTAAACCCTAAAGCTGACACACGCGGCATAGAAGTCTCCTGCTCGAATTTGCGTTGCTCGGCACGAACATAAAGGCTTTCTCCAATCACATTCACAATTCATTCTTCCCAGCCATCATCTCTTTAGGTAATTATATATTATCCTATAAAAAAGATCTGTCAAGGGCGTTTCTATCGATGAGTATTGAATTAGGTTTGCCTGACTGCTGCAGAAAAGAGGATAATGCGTGATAGAGGAACACTATTTTGAAAGCAAACCAATAGGAGTGCAACAGCTATTATGACAACGAGTTAAAGGGCATGGCGAAGCAATAGACCACGAAGGCGCCCCATTTTATGCATCAGCATAATGCATAAATATTTATTACATCACGATGGCACTATTCTTCTTTCGGCTTTGAATTAGTAAATGGGCGGTTACGGATTTAGTAAGTGTTCTAAGCGATTCGTGTTTTCGGCAACTTCAATAAAATGGATATACTCATCTCCGTCGTTCATTGAATCAATGATAATATTGCCAGACACATTATCAGGGTGAAGCGTTTTCGCTGTTCCGCGCAATAAAATTTCTATTTTATCATTTCTGTTTTCCTGACATGTACGAACACATAGAAACCATTCTCCATGTTCGTTTTCATGTGACGATTGACAAAGATTTGCCAATATCGGGGCCTGTAACCGGTTATACGGGCTATTGAACTTCTTACTACAACCAGAACTCGTTTCTATTTCTCGAAGCGTTCATAGTTGAGCCACAATCCTGTCCGAAGATCCAGCACCGCTACGCACTCCCTGACATCTGCTGTATTTTCCCATCGATAACGAACGAACAGGATCTCTGATTCCGGTGGTCCCCAAGCGATACTGACAGGCTGAACATTCTGTATGTCACCTCCGGGAAAACAAATCAGTTGCCCCTCTTGGTTGTTCGGAGTTAATGAAAGTCGTTCAAATGTCATTATCTTTCCGCTTGGATCTGTGCGGTGATCAAGAAATAACTGAATGGAAAACTTACTTGATGGGCACTTCACAGATCCACTTTGCTCGTTCAGGTTGGACACCTTTCCAGAATCCAAACGTGTCATATATTCGATAGGAGAAAGTATTTCCCGGCTCCATTTTATTCTTGAATTTGGCAGTGGACCATGTCGCTTGATATGAATATTGATTGCTTGGTTGTATCCCGCTTCTCTTCCGCAATCGTAATCTGTGACGATACACAAGGCAATGGCATGACGCGTCAAACCCGAGAGCGGATCGTATTCTTTCCATGACTCAGGCTCTCCGGTGGCATATATCCATGCATTTCCAGCTTTCAGGTCTCTTTCAGCTTCTTTTTGTCCAACATCAAATCCTCGTTTGTATTGTTGTTCTCTATGCCATTTGACCGAGTAGTGCATATATGACACAAATAACCCGGCGAAAATAGCAGCCACAACAAAACTTGTCACGCCCCATTTCTTCACGCGAGTGATATTTTCTGTCTCCTGCATTCCTTTCTATATACGGGTTGATATAGAATATCGGTCTATGAAATTTCCTGTCAACAACCCGCTGCATGAAATGCCTGCATTAGCTTTCCTAAGCCCGCAAACGCGTTTGTTGAACGCGGTGCATTGAAAAGATCGATCAAGACCTACGAGAAAGGCTGAATCGGCACATTGACACCCCATGGTAGAGTCCTTACAATCAACAAATGAGGACGCGAATCCAGATCTATAGAGGTGGACATATAAATGAATAAATGCCCGTTCTGTTCAATTGCCGCCAAAGAAAGCCAGACCAATATCATTTTGGAAACAGATCATTTTTTATGTTTCCCGCCGCTAACGCAAGAATCTCCGAACCATACGATAATTGCAAGCAAACAACATTTTATAAATTTGATTGATGCATCACCAATTATCGGTGCGCCATTAATTGAGGTTTGCCAATTACTGCTCGGTAAATATAAGGAAAGTGGCTATTCTGGTTTCAATTTACTTAATGCAAATGGCGTCGATGCACAACAATCTGTGATGCACCTTCATTTTCACTTTATTCC
>QKHZ01000157.1 GCA_003249795.1 bacterium
CTTGTGCCAGAGCCTGCCCGCCTTCAAGTAGTGCCCCAAACTGCCGCGCAATCGCCCGAAGCATCTGCAGCCGGTCTTGCAACCACTCTTCTGTCGGGTGCATTACCAAGCCTTCCCGCGGCGCGTCCCCTTTTCCCGTCCAGCACGCGCCGGCATACAACACTCCCGACAGCACCCCGCCGCACCACACCGGCGCCACCAGATCGGTATGGCCGAACGGGCACGTATGAATCCGCCCTTCCCGCAGGCTCGCAGCTTCGCGCTCAATCTTGACGCCGCAAAACAAAGCACATTCCTTTTGCATCTTCGCTTTGACCGCCATGCACGCGGGATTCTCGTGTTGTTGCCAGCTTTTGGACAGACCGCTTGATCCGACGAGGTCGTGAAAACACAGCCGCAATCCCAGCACACGCGTACCCGCCTGCATCAGCGCCAGCACCTGCTCATGAACCGGATTGGTTCTCCCCTGCTTTGCCATGGCAGCTCCAATATTTGTTTAAAATCGTCGAACTTTAGCGGAATTATACAAAAACTCGGCTTCCTATGGCAAGAGTAAATCCTCGCAATCGTGTACATTCACAGTACCTCACTGCGATGAGCAAAAAAAGGAGAGTTGGAATGAACGCTGAAATGTTTCGGGAAGATGAGAAAAAAATACCGGTTGCCGGAGAGTGGGATGTCGTGGTTGTCGGCGGTGGTCCGGCCGGAGTCGGCGCGGCAGTCGCTGCAGCACGCGCGGGGATGAAGACGCTGGTCATCGAGCAGTTCAACTGCCTCGGCGGAGTCGCAACCGCTGGCGGGCACGGGCACATTTCCAATTATGAAGAGCACACCAGTGACGGCCGCAGGATCGCCGGTGGCATCGCCAACGAAATCGCCGACCGTCTTGTCGAGATGGGTGTCGGCGCGCGCAATCCTCACGCCGTTGACTTTGAAGTCGAAGGCTTGAAACTTCTGCTTGACCGCATGGCCGAAGAAGCTGGCGTCGAGGTTTTATACCATACGTTTTTCTGCGACTCGATTGTTGAAGACGGTGTGATTGGAGGCATCATTATTCAAAACAAAACAGGCCGTCAAGCGGTCTATGCAAAACGCGTGATCGACTGTACCGGTGACGGCGATGTCGCCTATCACGCCGGTTGCGATTACGAAGTGGGCCGCCCAACCGACCACAAATGCCAACCGGTGACGCTGATGTTCACGATTGGCGGCGTGGATATGGAGCGCGTGAACAACTTCCGCAAGGAATACTGCGAGTCGCACAAAGACGAACCCGCGCCGTGGAAGCTGTGCGGTGTTTATGAAAAAGCGGTCAAGGACGGCAATATGCGCCGCTTTCAGACCGGCAACATGGGATGGTGGTACACGCCGACGCGCCCCGACTGGCTTGGGATCAATTTCACTCACGTTATTTACATCGATACGACAAAGGCCGAAGACCTGACCCGTGCGACCATTGAAGCGCGCAAGCAGTGTTACGAAACCATCGACGTCTACCGCAAATACATTCCCGGCATGGAAAATATCTACATGATCAGCACGCCCAATACCATCGGCCTGCGCGAGAGCCGCCGCATCATGGGCGCGTACAAGATGACGGAAGAGGATATCAAATCCATGGCACGGTTTGACGATACGATTGCTTACGGCAGCTTCTTTGTCGACATCCACGCCATCGACGGCCCCGGCATGGACCCGACGCAATGGCATCCGCCTGCGAAGTTTAAATACCAGATCCCCTACCGCATCCTTGTGCCGAACAAGATCGACAACCTGTGGGTGGCAGGCCGCTGCGTCAGTTGCACACACGTGGCTCTCGGTAGTCTGCGGGTTATGGTTCCGTGCATCGGCATGGGACAGGCTGCAGGACTGGCCGCCGCGCAGAGCATTCAGAACGGCACGACTGCGCGCACCGTTGACATCAACAAACTGCAGGCGGATTTAAAAGCAAGCGGGATGATTCTGGATGAGGACGATATCGCCACCGCCAATCATTTCACTGTAAACGCATAGATTCGCCGCGACGAAATCCATTTAAATGCAACGCGGGGAGAAGACGGACGTGGTAACGACATTCCGGACGGAGATCAACGTGGTTGCGGATCGAGTGCTAATTACGTGATTCAGCGTACCCCGTTTGCGACAGCCCGGAATCCCCTTCAATGCAATTGAAGGGCTCAACCAAACGCGACTAGTATAACTTTAGGGACAAAAAAAACGTCTTCACCGGAGAGGTGAGGACGTTTTTTTTTGAGACTATGAAGTGTGCTGCAGTTGTTGCGGCTATTCTGTCCGCAGGACGGCATATGCATCGCTACGCTGCGGTACGAGGTTCAGGACGTTGGTGATCCCGAGCAGGTCGAAGACTTCGAGCAGTTCCGTTGAGGAGGCGACGACCGCCATCGATCCGCCGTTCTGCTGCGCGATCTTTAGTGACGCGACAAGTACGCCTGCGCCGGCCGAGCTAATGCGGAGGACATGGGTCAGGTCGACGAGGATACGGTAACAGCCTTCGCTGAAGTTCTTGTCGATTGCCATATCGAGTTGTTCGAAGGTGTAGGTATCCAGACTGCCTTTGCACTCGATCAGTGCCAGCGTACCGTCTTCTTCTTTTGTGACGTTAATTTCCAGACGCGACCCCATTTGTGTTCTCCTGCGACGTTACTTCAACTTCCGATGATAAAGTGCAACTTGCGATCATCATCAATCCGGATTCTCTGTTGCGGATTATGCAAATGCATTTGATAGAATGCAAAAAACGGATCATTGAATGATCGATCATGAATCAACATAGATAATGTACGGGAATATCGCTTGCCCGGCAGATAAACCGATCCCACAGATCAATACGGCAATTGTATACGGATAAAGTTGAAATGCAATCTAGTTTTAAAACGTTTTTCGGCAAGATTCGGAGGAGGCGTGGAAGTTACTTTTTCGGATTTTTCCGAAGAAGAATCGTGAGGAAAAAGGTCGCCAGGATGCATTGGATCACTCCGATCACAACGGCATCTGTTCCCTGCGCAGAATATTTCACCGTTAGCGTATTATGGGAAAACTCGCCTGTAATGAGGGTCTTGATTCCGCCAATGTAAAGCAGGGCAACAAAGGCATACAGGAAATATCTGGAATAAACCATCACGATTCTTTCTGTAAATCATCTACCTGATTTGTTCAGGCGGATAAGAGAACGCTGGGGAGCCGAAAGAAGCGTTGATACCAGCGTTTTTTACCAGAGGAGTTTCAGCAGCGTGATTCGTCATTATTTTTGGCTTCAACTTTGCGTTCGCATTTTTTGATATGCAGCCAGATGATAAGTTGAAGAACGAACAGGCTGATGATCACATCGGCACAAATAGAAATCGCGTCTTCTGACTTTCCCCAATGCGCTCCGGTAAGAAATGCCACCGCTGCAAGGGTAACCGTTTTGAGAAACTCAAGGAGCGCTTTCAGACGAGTTATCCTAGTCAGGATATTTTCAACATCTGCCATTTGGTTCGCCTATCCGGCGCGGAGGAATTTGAATCCGCTGTCGCGGTCGGGGGCAAGGTTCAGCATCGTCGCGATCCCCAGCATCTCGAATACTTCCAGAAGCCGCGGCGAGGTCGCCACTACCGCAAGCCCGCCGCCGTTGTCCTGCGCGACTTTGTAGGACGAGAGCAGAATCCCCGCACCAGCCGAGCTGATATGCGTCACATCCGTCAGGTCAACCAGCACGCGGTGGCATCCTTTGCCGAACAGGTGAACGAGGGTGTTGTCGAGTTTTTCAAACGTATAGGAATCGAGATTGCCTTTGCATTCAAGAACCGCCAGCGCGTCATCGTCCTGCATTGTCACCGAGATATCCAGATGTGAAGCCACAATCTTCCCCTTTGTGAAACGATCCCCCGAAACCGCCGCCGCACCCGTCCCCCAGAATGCAGCATGCTACCGGACCATTCCGCCGCCACCTGCGGCCGTTGGCCCGTAACGCAGAATTTCCGGATTGCTTCATCGCTCGTCCAGTTGATCTACCCCCAAGTGTATAAACCGGCATCATCAATTCAATCATCTCTTTTTGAAAAATGTTCGATCTCATCAGGAATTAAAAAACCTCCCAGCATTATCACTGGGAGGTTTTGAGAATGATTCGTTCGTGTTGTGGGACGGCTCACTCGCCGCCGACTTCGGCTGCGGGCGCTTCGTCACAACTGCTGCAGCAACTGCATCCGCCGCCGCAACCGCCACCCTTTTCCTTCTTGATCTGTTCCATCAGCTCAAACGCGGTCGCCGTCGACGGCTTTTCGTACTTCATCGCGCCCGAGTCATCCGGCAGCGAGTTCTTGTACTCTTCAGCAATCCGGCACACCAGTTCGTGGTGGTCGGTGATGATCTTTTCGGCGCCTTCGTGCGTCGGCTTCATGTTGTGCTTTTCAACCAAGTCCTTCAGCTCGTGCGCCTGGTCGATCTGCGGGCAAGGCATGCGCAGGTCGGTCGTAAACGGCTGACGGGCGCGGGCGTCGCGGAAGCATTCGCTGCGGACACATTCGCCGAGGCTCTTTTCGTGGATCGAGTCGACGGCAAAGTGGACAAACACACACGGTTCGACCAAGCCCTGCGCGGTGACGTGCAGGTATTTGCGGCCCCATGCGATGCAGCCTTCGCAGCTGTCGCCGTCGTTCCAGAAGTCGTAGGTCAGGATCGGTTTTTCGCGGCGCATCTTCAGAACCGCTTCGCGGCGTTCCAGACGCTGTTCTGCTGTCGGTACCAGATCGAAGTCCGGTTCCCGGCCGATCGGGATGTACTGGAAGTACCATCCGTAGCCGCAGCCTTTTTCAATGAGAAGATCCATGTACTCGCCACTGCAGACGATGTCGTGGTTGTGACGGGTGTGGGTGATGGAGAAGCCGAACAGGACGCCGTTCTTCTTGAGGCGGTCCATGCTGTCCATGATCTTGGTGTATGCACCTTTTCCGCGGCGTTTGTTGGTCAGCTCTTCATTGCCTTCGATCGAGATCGACGGGTGCAGGTTGCCGAGTTCGCCCAGGCGCTTGGCCATGTCTTCGTTGATGTTCATGCCGTGGGTGTAGAATTGGAAGAAGCAGTCGTCGTGTTCTTCCGCGAGCTTCATGATGTTGTAGCCGGGGCCGGTTTCAGCGGTCTGTCCCCAGAAGGTCGGCTCCCCACCGGTGAGGGTGATGAAGTAGATGCCCATTTCGTCCTTGCCTTCCTGAATGATCTGGGAGGTCTTTTCGAGGCTGAGGCTCTTTTCCTTCGGGTACTTCCACGCGTAGCAGCCGAAGCAGCGCAGGTTGCACGCCATCGACGGGCTGATGGTCAGGAAGAAGGGCGGGTATTCGCCGTGCTTCTTGAAGTAT
>QKHZ01000118.1 GCA_003249795.1 bacterium
AAGGCGTCATCGACATCCCCCTCGCCCCGCAGATCGACGGCATTGTCGGCAAGACCTTCGCTCCATCCGCGCGCGTCTGGATGTCTGCAGCTGACCAATTGCAGCTTTTAAAACAGGCTGAAGTTCAGGAATTTAAATCTGACCCCGCTGAGATCGAAAAGTTCAACCACCGCAATGCCCCCGAGCAGATCGAGGCGCTTGCGAAAGAATTTTTCGAACTGATAGACACCGACCGTAATGAACTCGCGTACTTCAAAGACCTTGTGAGAGAAGGCAAATACCAGCAGGCGCTTGACGCATATAAAACCCGTTTCATCACCCAGATGCTACACCAGACCGGCCTCGGTAAAGAAATCGCCCGCCTCGGCAAATGGGGGCTGATCTTCGGCTACACGTGGGAGCCGGTAAATCTGAAAAACGCCGACGACCTGCTCGAAGGCACCCGCATCATCTCCGACGCGACCGGCAAAGGAATCGTCATCCAGAAGATTGGCAAAGACGGGCTGATTCCACCCTACGGTTTCTTCGGCGGCGCAACCTACCAGACCAACCTCGGCAAAAACGAAGAGATGCTGTTCCGCGCGTACGCACAGACCGGTGAGAAAAAATATCTCGACCGCTGGGCACGCTACTATGACGACTGGATGCTGCATATCAAACAGCAGGAAAAAGACGCCTACGGCGATCCGGAAAAAGAAAAACTGTTCATGGGCGAGCGCTTTGTCCTGTCTGCCGGGCATATCATGCTGAGCTTTTTCAAAGACATGGAAAATGCACAGAAGTATCAGGCAACATTTGTTGAAGACCTGCCGTCAGCTACACTCGCGCGCATCCTGAAATACTGGATCGAAGTCTATCCGCCTGCGCGTACATCGCAAGCCGCATCATGTCAGACTTCCGCGCCGGTGAATACTGGGCAAACGAACTTAAGCGCGACTTCATGCGCCTGCGCACGTTCTCCCAGACCCGCGACGGATCGATGATCGAAGTCGGTGACGAAGGGCACTTCCCCGTCATCATGGACAGCCCCGCCGACCAGTATTACCAGATGAAAGCGGATAACGTGAAGTGGTTCACGACCGACATCGAGCGGAAATTCCTCACAGACTACCGCCAACAGGCGAAATACTACATCGCACACATGGCTCCCGGAGGTTACGGCCACCGCACCGACAGCCAAGACTATTTTCATATGATCCGTGACATTCTGCCGATCTCCGCAGACGACACGTGGGAATCGACCTCCAACAAGATGTTCATCCACGCGCTGAAATTCCTCTCCAACGGCGTCATGAACGAAGACCAGACCAAAGCGATTCTGGACTACGTTTTCGGACAACACGCCGATCCGCGCACACTCAGCTACAGCCGCAAAGACGCACAGACCATGATCATGAACTACCTCGGCGGGGTCAAACAGCAGGAGCCGACCTACAAATCCGACTACCTGCCCTACACCGGCCTGCATTACCTCCGCGGCGGATGGCGGTATGACGAACCGTTCCTGCACATGATGTGCCAGCCCGACGGTGGAGGCACCCAACTCTGCGGATCCGACCGCTGGGGCGGCTGGCCGTTCACCTGCTGGTATGACACGGAATACACCTATTGGGACTACGGCGTCCGTCTGCTGGTCGCGCTGCCTGTCAAAGTCGACGGCAAGAACCAGTACCGCCAGTATGGCCGTTTGGGAATCCTCCCCGGCAGCAAGACAACACGCCTGACCGAAGCGCCGGAAAAACCGCTGATGAACCGGTGGCTGACCACAAGCAATTTCGACTTCACCGAATCCTATCTCGACGGCGCGTACCAGAATGTCGAGTTCATCGTCACGAAAGACTCAAAAAATAAAAAAGCAGGCGAGACGTTCCCGCCCTTCGGCTGGCCTCCGGCGCAGGAGTGTGCAAAGGTCGAAAAAGATACGCCCGTCTTCATGCACACGCAACGCCAGGTTATTTTCCTGCGCAAGCAACGGATGTTTATCACCACAGACCGCATGCAACCCAAGGAAGAAGGAAGTGCCCATGATTACACGATGGAGTGCATCCTTCCGCTGAACGCAAAAGAAGGCGGCAAGCCCTTCTCGGAAGACCAACTCAAGATCGATGAAAAAGCCCTTCAGCTGGCGACATTCAATCCCGACACCGCCAGCGTCACCGCAAGCTACTTCTGCTCAACACCGCTGGATGTCTACGCGCAGGATTCAGAGAAATATGCCGGAAAATTCGGCGACACAAAACGCGCGCCCTCACAGGCTGGTTTCGGCGGAACCCTCACCGACCGCGCCGCGAAGAACCCGAAACGCATCGACTTCGCTGAACGCCGCGCGGAAATGAGCTGGACAGCAAAAGGTGCCTCCGCAGTCGTCGGCGTGATGGGATCACGCAAGACGCCGGATGAAAACCTGTTTGCAGACCTCAAAAACTGCAGCACAGAATCCGGCCCCGCATTTTCCGCAAAACTGGCAAACGGTGATTTATTTGAATACGCGGCCGTCAACGCCGGACAGGCAAAGCTGTCTTCTTTCGGAGTTGACGCAACCGCCGAGGCGCTACTGGTTGTTCAAGGAAAAACCGGCGTCTGCGGGATCGTCCTGAACGCCTCATCGTTTTCGATCAGCGGCAAAGCGGTTACACTTCAAACGCCGGACTTTGAGTTTGATCTCAGCGAAAAAGGCGAACTGACCTTCAGCCCGATCCTATACCCGATCGATATCCCGAAGGTGTATCCGGAAAGGAATGTATTTGTTAAAGACGTTATGGTCGAGCTGAAAAGCAATACCCCGGATGTCGAAATCCATTACACCCTTGACGGCACAGACCCCACGCCAGACTCGCCACTCTACACAGCGCCGTTCAAACTAACAGAAACAACAATGGTACAATCGCGTGCGTTCCGCAAAGGCGTAAAAACGGTTCCATACGAATACGCCGGTACACGCGGTAGTGCTGTCAGCTACGGCTTCTTCAAACAACAGAACTACGGACGCGCACCGAAAGTCGAGCAGAAGGATCTGGAGCCAGGGCTGGACTACGAGTACATTGAACCCGAAACGTGGCTGCAGCTCTTCAGCTTCTCCGATACCCTCAAACCCGTCGCAACAGGAAAAACAAACGAACTTATGGACGTGAGTATGCGCAAGACCGACAAGGTATTCGGCGTCCGATACGAAGGCTACCTGAATATTCCTGAGGCAACAGTCTACACCTTCCACGCGCCGAAAGAGTTTGTCCGCAATATCGCAGAACCCGGCTATGACCTGCGCGTGTGGATCGACGGAAACGAATGGGATCTGACCACCGTCTGGCACGGTCTGGGTACCTGGAGCATCCCGCTGAACAAAGGACCGCACGCTCTTAAGGTCATCTTTGCCGACGCGCGCGAAAAAGATGTCGATCACCAGCGCTCAACAATCAATATGTTTTATCCGACACCATGGTCTGTCTGGCGTGGCACTGCCCCTGTGATTGAGATCTCTTCTGGCAAACTGGAACAGCAGCCGATCCCAACAGCGTGGCTGTATCATAAAAAATAACAAAAAAAACGCATACTATTATTTTAAATACACAACACATGAATAAAAAACAAGTTACACCGTATATGATACAAGGCTAATCCATATAATAAATAATCAACAATAGTCTAAATCCGGGAGGCAGCAGCGATGCACCCCCGGATTTTTCTTTTTCAGAAAAGGTGCTATTATTGCAACTCTTGAATATCAATACATTTCGGAAGAACGCAAAGACGACTTGCATTATCAGAATAATATTGTATCGTATTTATAGAGCTTATATCTATTGGTTATTCATTTAAAGGATAATACTATGCGTTCCACATCGATTGCCCTCATCATCATTGGTCTTTTCTTTGCGCTTTTCTCTGCCGGCTGCGAGTCAAACGGAAAATTCGCCGACAACGTCAGTAACTGCATCGAACTTGACAGCCACCATCGAGGCGAAATCTCGGAAGACTGGGCCCGTTACAAAGTTGAAGAGAAAAAACGTGTTTCTAACACAAAAGAAAATATCTCCGACGCTTACGAAAATTGTATGGACACTAGCGACCTGAATGGCAGCGCGTGGGAAGACATCAAAGCTGCGTTTCGCAATGAAAAAACAAAGTGGCCGAAGTTTTCGCCTGCGACTGAAGAGTAACAAGCTCGAAAATACATTTCCGCCATTTACCACGTAAGCCCCAACCCCGTGCCTTGACGGTAACGGGGTTCTTTGTGTACAATGCTTTGCTCGGAATGGGCGCATCTGTGATCCGCAGTTTATGCGCACCGGGTAATGATTTTATGCAAATCAACAAAACGTTTGCTGGCGCACCAAGCAATTAACAGGACAAAGCCATGCCTTGGGTTGAGCTCTCACAAGCTGCATTGGAACTCGGCGTCTCTGAGCGGACAATCCGCAACTGGATCCGCTCCGGCAAACTCGAAGCGCGTACCGAAAACGGGCGCCGTGAAGTCGAAATCCCCGAGCTTCAGCCAGAAGCGGTCGAGTCCGAACGAATTGATGACGCAAACGCCCTCACAACCTTGCCGCCGCAAAAACGCCTCGAAGTCGCCCTGCTGGAGTGTGGCCGGATCAAAGGCACGCTGGTCAGTCAGGAACGGATCATGGAAGGGCTCTCGGCGAACATCACGGAGCTGAACGCCAAGCTGCAACATACACAGGGGCTGGTGGCAAAGCGCACGATGTTCAGTCTCGCCGCTGTATTCCTGGGAATCCTGGCATACCTGCTCAGCAGCGCGTTCAATCAGGACGCACGCCAGCGCGAAGTAGGCTCCATCCGGCAGCAGGCTGACCGGCAAAAAGACCTGTATATCACAGATATCAAATCGATAGGACAGGAAAAAGACAAGACCATCACGGACATGCAACAACGGTATCTGCAGCAGATCCAGACGCTGACAAATGAACACAGGCAGCAACTGCTTCAAGTCACCAACGACCGCGATCAGGCAGTTGCAAAACTGCGGCAATCACTCACGCAGGAAGCAGACCGCCGGATCACAGAGCTGACAACCCAGCTTGAAGCGGCTCAGAATAACCTGCGCAAAACACAGGAAGAAAACAAGGCACTCAATGAACGGCTGCAGACAGGCCTCAGCCAGTTCAAAGCGATGCAGGAAGCATACCGCAAAACAATCCAGCAACTGGAACTTGCCAAGGCCAGAATTAATGAGCTGGAAAAAGCGCGGCAGGAACTCAGCGCCACCGTCGACGACCTGCAACGGAAACTCGCCGACTCAAGCAATCTGTCCAAACTGCCGCCGCCGCCGGGCCAATAGCAACCGCCACAATTACGCACAACATCATTTCGCTTCTCAATAAAAAAGCCTGAGAAAACTCAGGCAGAGACTGTCATCAGGCTGTCAGAAAAAATCGATCAGTAAAGAACAAGGAATAAAGTCAGGAGCCGGCAAGACGGTTGATGTACTTGCGCGCGTCATAGAACCAGATCTTCGGCGCGTGTTCGCAACAATAACGCCGACCGGTCACAGTATCCATGACCTCGGCCGTTGCCTCGCAATCTTTCATGTCGCACTTTTTGACCGACTCGACAAAATACTTGGCCATGTGCACGCCTCCTTGCCTGCCACCGCCTCACAATGCATCAACATCTATAGGTATCATATCCCTCAAATTTGTATTTCGGCAAGGACTTTTCTGCCACGAAAACCGAAAATCCGCACTATTATCGCACTTTCACCAAGAAATGCTCCAGCTCGCCGTCATCATTATAACCACATCCAAAACAACGTAACTCTTTATTAATCAAGCGAAAGCAGTAAAAAGAAAACCCTCGTTCCGCATCAAAAACACTGAAGAATCAAACCCCATCCTGCCGATAACGCAGATAAGGTATAGACTGGTTACGGCACCCGTACCCATAAACACGAACCAAAAGCAACAGCCATTCAGGCGTAGCCCGCCGCGCAGGCAGGCACATTGAACCAGGTTGTCAGAGGAGAAAATCATGAATAACGGTTGCGTCTTTTTACGCGATCAGGAACACGCTTACGGGCGGGTCAGCCTTGCGCAGGTGATGGAATGGATCCGCGCAGGACAACTCACCCCGGCAGCAGAAGTCTCGACAGACAACCAGCAGTGGATGCCGATCACCCA
>QKHZ01000032.1 GCA_003249795.1 bacterium
CGGTGAAAACGCTTGATTTTTTCGACAACATCCTTATGATTCAACATTTAACGTAAATTTCGAAGAGACAGTAAGCAAGGCAGTCAAAGTCGGCACCTGCCGCAGCTGCCATAAGAAGGAACCCGTTATGCCAGAACAACAGCACCAACATGAAGAATCGAACGCTGAAGATACCGCAGAACTCGTCATGAAGAAAATCGCGTTTTACTGGCGCGAACTTGTTCTTGCTGTCGGCCTGATCGTCATCACCGTGGTTATATACGGCTATATCCTTGAAGCCAAAGCGTCTGCAGAAAAAGACGGCTGGAACGCCATCGCCCAATCCCTGATCGGCAAATACAATCCAGATGAAATCGCAAAAGAATTGCAATCGGCCGCAGACCTGCACAAAACCACTACCGCAGCTGGCTACGCATATCTGAAAGAAATGGCTGCACTGGCGAATTCAAAAGACGCAGACGCACCGGAAAAAGCCATCGCCGCCGCCAAAGCGTTTCTCGCGGCTGAACCGAACCATTATTTCGCACCGCAAGTTCATCTCGAAATGGCGCGTATGCTTCTGCGCAGTGGAAACACGCAGGACGCAGCCGTACAACTCAAACTTGCCGAAACAGCAAACGTCGCCTATCTGAAGTCTGAGATCATGTTGATGCGCGCGCAAATCCTGTCACTACAGGAAGGAAAAGAAGAAGAAGCCGCACAGCAATACCGCATGCTACTGCAGTCAACAGGGGCATACACTCCTGGCCATATCCTTGAGGCGGCTAAGATTGCGCTGGCAGAACTTGACGACAGAATCCAGCGTGATGCAGGCACAATTATCGCTCCGGCAAAACCCATCGGCCCTGCGCCGGCAGCTGATGACGCTACAGAAACAAAAACAGACGTAACTGCAGAAGGAAGCAAACCAGCCGAAGACGCTAAAAAGACAGAGACAAAATAATCCCTGACAATCAGAACATGGCACAGTACGTGTTCCTACAGGAGTAAACGAATGCAGCAACGCACCGCCTCTGTCGAGCGAAAGACGGCAGAAACCGAAATCTCTCTGAACCTGAACCTCGACGGGACAGGCAAAACCGATATTTCTACCGGTGCGGGATTCTTTGACCATATGCTGACATTGTTCTTCCGCCATGCACTGATTGATGTCACGCTGAAGGCCAAGGGCGACCTGGAGGTCGACGCGCACCATACAACAGAAGACGTCGGCATCTGTATCGGAAAGGCGATCACCGAAGCAATTGGAGATAAACGTGGTATTCAGCGGTATGGCTCAATGCTGTTGCCGATGGAAGAAGCGTTGGCCCGGGTGGTTCTTGACCTCTCAGGCCGGCCTCACCTTGAATACCGCGCATCGATTCCGTCGGAAACAGTGGGCAGCTTTGACACGTGTCTCGGGCGTGAATTTTTCCGCGCGCTCTGCGTGAATGCGGGCATCAACCTGCATATTGATCTGCTTGCAGGAAGCGATCCGCACCACTGCCTGGAAGCAATTTTCAAAGGTGCTGGCAGGGCTTTACGTCAGGCACTCGCTCTTGACCCGCGCGAACACGGCATCCCTTCAAGCAAGGGTGTGCTCTGATCGGATTTGTAAACCAACAAACATAACAGAATATTCGGAAAGCTGCCTGTCTGAACACATGACGATCCCTGCACTCTACCTGCACATTCCCTTTTGCATCAGCCGCTGTGCCTACTGCGACTTTGTCAGTTCGGAGTATTCCACCGGCCGCGCCTCAGCCTATCTGGACGCGCTGGATATGCTGTGCGACCGTCACACGCAGGATCTGCAACCGCAAACGATCTACATTGGTGGCGGCACGCCGACCTGTCTTGAGCTGGATCAGCTGGAGCACCTCAATGACATCCTCATGAAGATCGACCGGTCAAACCTCAGGGAAATGTCAATCGAAGCAAACCCCGGCACGGTCAATGTCGAAAAAGCTCTCATTATCAAAAAAATGGGAATCACCCGCGTCTCCCTTGGAGCGCAAACCTTTTCCCCGAAGGGACTACAGACACTGGGGCGTATCCACAACGAACGGCAGACCAAAGCCGCGATGGCGTGCCTGCGTGAGGCGGGGATCGACAACATTTCTCTGGATTTGATTTACGGCTGGCCGGATCAGACCGCCGACTTGTGGGAACACGACCTGCAAACGGCACTTTCGCTGAAACCGTCACATCTTTCCGTATACGGGCTGACCTACGAAGAAGACACTCCTCTCGCCAACGCCGTTCAGGACGGACGATATTATCCGGTATCCGAGGAGCTTGACCGGTTAATGTTCGATATGGCTGGCGGGGTATTGAAAGACGCTGGATATCAGCGCTACGAAATCAGCAATTACGCCAAACCCGGAAAAGACTGTAAGCACAATATCTCTTACTGGACCGGAGACGAGTATCTCGGCATCGGTGCCGGCGCCTATAGCTATGTCGACCAGTGCCGATTCGGGATGGAAGAGGACGTCGACCGTTTCACCGACCTTGCCCTTGGCGGACAGGATCCGGTTGTTGAGCGCGAGACCCTCACGCCGGAGCATCGTGCGCGCGAATGCGGAGTGATCTGGCTGCGGATGATGCAGGGCATCGATCTGGAAGCGTTCTGCACCAAGACAGGTCTGAGTGTCAATGAGATCTGGCCAGAGGTGCTGCCGGTTCTGGTTGATGACGGCTGGCTGAATTATTCTGAGGACCACCGCCACTTGTGCCTTGCCGAAAAAGCTCTCCCGATTGCCGATAGTGTACTCTCGGAGCTCGTCTGATGAGTAGCAAACATCTTCACGCTTTGAGAAGCACCGCTCTGATGGTGTTGTTTTTTGCATGCATTCCCCCCCTTTCTGCAGAAGAAGTCCCAGAAGGGCTGCCGACACCGGACGAACTCATGCAGATGGCTGAACAGGCACAGAAAAATGAACCGACAGAGCCCCCACAACAAGTGCAAGAACGCGTGACGCCCTTGGTATCAGACAACAAAACACTACTTCCAAAGCCAATCAAGCCGATTGCGGATATAGAAACAAATGAAACGGGTACACTGGTTCTATCAATTCAAGACGACCAAAACCAGCCGTCATCTGCGTTCGTTACGATTGAGAATGTCGTACAAGGCTCCGATGGCAAACGCATCACGAGAAAACGAGAATTCATCAGCAAGCCTAAACAGGAACTGACTCTGCCTGTCGGCCATTACTACCTCACAATCACCCGCGGGCCAAGAATCGCGCCATGGAAAGCATCAGCCTCAGTCGAGGCGAATCAAACCAATACCCAACAAATCAAACTCGAAGGATACCAATCGGTCTGGCGTGGAAACTGGCGAATGTTTGACCCTTACGTCGTCACAGACCCGTCGAAAGCAGACTCTTCAGCAGACGCAAACGACCCGCTGTTTCTCAGCAGGCTGATTGAAGCCAGTGGTCTGGCCGCTGCTGGTTGCACATCAGGATCCAAACCATCATCCACCGGCCCCCGAGTATTACCGGCTGCAGTATACAGCGATAACGAATACGGTGATATTTACGCCATCTTCCCCGATGGCGTCGAACCGGTCAGCCAAAACGAAGGTGAAGAGTTTTACGAAACTCTGGCGCGAGTAAAAGACGCAGGCGGACTGACCATCGCCGCAAATCCCACAATACCATCAGGCCAAGGCGGATTCTCAGCCCGTATCATGCCATACCTGCTGTTATCGGGCGAGTTGCTGGACGGAATCGATCTCGGACAACACGGAGAAGCTATTTCACTCTGGATGAGGGTAATGAACCAGGGGATCAAACTCCCTGCGCTTGCTGGCGGCCCGCTTGCCAACGCGCAACCCATCATTAACACATCGCAAACGGCCGGATACGTCAGACTTCCCTCACGGATTCCGACTGCAGCCGAATGGTTCGGGGGAATCCGGTCCGGACGCCTTGTTGTCGGAAACAATGCATTTTTACGAATCCGTATTGAAGGGGTTGACTCAGGCGACCTGATCCCGCCCTCATCCTCCGTGCGGATGATTGAAATCAACGCCATCGCCTCAAGCGACCCGAACGATTCCATCCGCAAAACCGAACTCTGGTATAACGGCAAATGCATCGACACATTTACAGGTTCAGACAACCAAAAAGACATGACCATTACCACAAGCCAACGGCTGGATCAACCCGGTTGGATTCTGGCGCGCTATCTGGGCGCAAACAAGTCGCACTGGGCGATCACCAATCCCGTATTTATCGCAACAGGAAAGGAACCGCCCGCCACGCAACTCGCGCAAGTCATCTTTACGATCCGCTCGTCGACAAACTTTGAAGAAATCCCTGCACGGATCACTGTCGAGAACCTTGGCATTCCAATCCGCAGGCTCAGGCTTCCAGCCAAGCGCGTAGCACTGAACCTTCCGCCCACAGCCCGGATCACAATCGAGTCAGACGGGTATATTGCGCAGAAGATCAGCCTTTTCCGAGAAGGTGGATTTGCAAATGCCCTGCAACCGAACGCGGGACGGTTAAGCCTTGAAGATCAGATCGAGGACAGCATCAATTTAATCGAAACTATGATGCGGGAGCTTCCGCTGGAGATCCTGATGCACCCGGTCACACCGTCAACGAATGGCGCAACACAAACGACACCAACGGAGAGTTCATTCCCGCAACCGGAGACACAACCATGAGCTGGCAACTATTCCTCCCCCCCTTTTTATGTGCGGCAATCGGCTGGATCACCAACCTGCTTGCAATCAGAATGCTGTTCCGCCCCTATTACCCGAAACGAATCTTAGGCCTGACATTCCATGGCGTATTGCCTAAACGTCAGGCAGCGGTTGCCGAACGCTTTGGTGAAATGGTCGAATCTGAATTAATCTCGCACGAAGATATCCGAAAAATCGTTGCCGACCCGGGCTTTTTGGAGCCATTTCGTAAAAAACTCGATGAGCGGGTGGAGCACTTTCTAACCGCAAAACTGCCAACGGTACACCCGATGGCAGGAATGTTTCTTGGCGATGGGATCAAGTCAAAAATCCGCGAAATCCTCCACCAGGAAATGGACTCCATTGTTCCGGATCTGCTTGAAACCGGCATGGACGAGCTTGAGAAACGCTTGCGCGTCCGCGACATTGTTCAGCAAAAAGTTGCAAATTTTGCACCGGATCGTCTTGAGCAGATGTTGCATTCGATTCTGAAAAAAGAGTTTCGTTTTATCGAATGGATCGGTGGCATCTTGGGTTTTGCCGTCGGCCTCGGTCAAAGTGTTCTGCTGTATGTCCTGAATTAAGGCACATTATTTTTTACGAAATCAGCGGGTGATTAATGACAAATCGCAAAAAATCTGTACAGTATAGCTATAAAATCGTGCGGATGAATGCCTGCAGCTGATACGCTCATCAATAAAGAAGAGGAAAGGCCGAAATATGTTACGCGATCGTTTTTTCACCCGAGGGCGGGACTTCCTTGGAGTCGACACGCCGATCCTGTGTGGTGCAATGACATGGGTCAGCAATCCCCAGCTGGTTTCTGCTGTATGCAATGCAGGCGGCTTCGGTGTGCTGGCTGGCGGCAACACCCCGACAGATATCCTGATTAATCAGTTCAAAGAAACCCGCGAACTCACAAACAAGCCGTTCGGCCTGAATCTGGTGACGGTATCACCGGCTTACATGCCCCAGCTGGAATTACTCAAAGACCTGCGCCCTTCGCACGTTGTCTTTGCCGGTGCGGTTCCAAAAGAAAACGAAATCGCAATGGCAAAAGATGCAGGTGCGAAAGTCCTGTGCTTTGCGCCGACGAAAGTCATGGCCAAGCGGATGCTCAAATTCGGCGCAGACGCATTGGTAATTGAAGGTATGGAAGCAGGCGGTCACATCGGACACGTCAGTACGATGGTGCTTCTGCAGGAGCTGCTCTTTACTACGCCGGAAGTTCCCGTCTTTGTCGCCGGCGGTGTTGCAACCGGTCAGATGTGCGCACACCTCTTGCTGATGGGTGCTGCCGGTGTCCAGTTCGGAACCCGTTTTGCTATAGCAACAGAATCAACAGTTCACGACGGATTCAGAAACGCATTCCTTCGCGCCAAAAGCCGGGACGCTGTCACCTGCAACCAGATTGACAGCCGCCTTCCAATCGTCTCTGTCCGCTCGCTCAAAAACGAGGGCATTGATGAGTTTTCCCGTCTTCAGGTCAAGCTTCTGCATGAAATCGACGAAGGTAAGACTACCAAGGAAGAAGCACTGGAGCAGGTTGAAAAGTTCTGGATGGGTGCGCTGCGCCGTGCCGCAGTCGAAGGCGATATCGATCGAGGTTCAGTGATGGCCGGTCAAAGCGTCGGTCTGGTTGACAAGGTACAGTCAGTCAAAGAAATCATTGATGAATTGAACGACGAGATCGAGAATACCCTGCAAACCGTTCGCGGAAGTCTTTCCTGCTGCTGAACGGAATCATATCACCCGATTCATCTGTAAAATAACCTCTGCTGCGAAGCAGAGGTTATTTTTTATCTTCACACAAGCGCTGATTAAATTTCATCCAGCCAATGCGGCTCAGCTGAGTTCGGATCATACCCCGGTGCTTGAAGCTTAGCCGATTCTGATGGCTTGGGATGTTTAGAATGTGGCTTCTGTTCTTTATTTTCCGTACCGGAAGACGGCGCACTGTTCTCAGAACTTCCACCGTTATCCTGTTGGACGGCCTTCGAAAGTGCATTGTCATTCCGGTTGCGGTGAGATTGTGACGCATCCTGAGTCTGATCTGATTTCTTCAGCTCTTCAGATGAATTTCTCGCAGGTTGCTTCCCTGCTGCCGGATTAACTTTTTCTTCTGATTCTCCAGATCGCGAAACGCCCTGCTCCGATCCGTCTGACACCGGCATATTTTCCTGTGCCTTTTTATTCTTGCGGCGTCGGCGACCACGGCGACGTGATTTTTTTTCCGTCTGGTTGTTTCCATCAGCTTCACCAGCCAGAGCTGCCGATTTTTCCAGCGACTCCGCTTCAGACTCTCCGGGAAGAATAATCGTAAGGCTGTCGTCAGGATCTTCGTACGTTCGCGGCGGAGGCCCCTGCTCCGGCATTTGATGACGGCCAACAGACGGATGTTTCTTCCCGCCGGAATCGCCAACACGACTGGACGAATCGCGCGAAGAATCGCCATTTGCCATGAATCGGGCACTTTCGCTGACATCGATCTTATGCCGCCGCCGCTTTTTGCTCCGCTTGCGCCGAGACTGTCTGGGATTTTCATCGACATCCTGCTCTGCAACCTCTGTGCTGCCGCTATTATTCCCGACATCAAAAGAGGAATGCGTAAACTTTATCCATGGACGCGAAATCGACTCGGGCTCACCCGACGAATGACAATGAACCAGAAACAGAATGAGAGCTTCCCTAAAATAGTCCTGCCCGACAAACCGATCGCGATTGAACTTTCGGCGGGTCTGCGGATAGAACCGCTTCTGCACAGAAACAATCCGCAAATATCGATCGCGGATACGGCGGGCAACGCAATACAGCGATGAAAAACTATCCAGCATTTTTTCTGCAAGCGGCATCACCGGCTCATTTGTCTGATCACAATGCCGCATTACGAGCGGATAAAACAGCGTTGCCAAAATCAGCGCCGGTGTCACGCCATTGGTCTGCACCGTATTTTCATCGAACGCAGCGAGAGACGCCCATACAGGAGAAGCGTCGCCTTCTTGCTCAAAATGTTCTGCCAGAAACGGCATCAGCAACTTCATCAATCCGGTCTGGAAAAGCAAACGCATCGCCCTCTCGCCTGCCCCGAAGGCAAACAACCGATAAATTTCTTCCTGTAACCGAGGTTTCGACGCTTTCTCGATTTCATCTTTATGGTGAAGAATTGCCTGATAGGTCTGTTCCTCAATCTCAAATCCAAGGCGTGCGGCAAACCGGATCGCACGAATCATCCGCACCGGATCTTCGCGGAAACGGATTTCCGGATCGCCAATACTGCGCACCAGCTTCGCATCCAGATCTTTCAATCCACCGACATAGTCGATCACACTGAAGGTGTCGACATCATAAAACAATCCGTTTATCGTGAAATCCCGCCGCCGCGCATCTTCCTCAGGAGTTCCGAAGGTATTATCCTCAACCTGCAGAAGCTGGTTTTCCTCTTCCGTGTCAGAATCTGCCGCTTGCTCAGGCTGCCTGCGAAACGTTGCGGTTTCAATGATATTGTCGCCATACTTGATATGCGCCAACCGGAAACGGCGGCCTATCAGAAAACAGTTATTGAACAGTTTTTTGATCTGCGGAGGTGTTGCGGCAGTACTGACATCGAAGTCTTTGGGATGACGCCCCAGAAGCAGATCCCGTACGCCGCCGCCAACCAGGTACGCCGTAAACCCCCGCCGCAGCAGGCGATACAAAACCTTCAGTGCGTCAGGATCAATGTCCCTGCGGGAAATGCAATGGTCAGACCTCGGACGGACAACTGGCTCAAGATCACTCATGCCAGCCCCCTCCCCGCGTCGACTACCAATGTGAAAAAGCAAATACTCTGCTTACACAAAAGAAAAACCTTTCTTTTACCCGTCTTTTCCATAGCGTGACAAACAGACGCACATTGCGTAGCAGGTTGATGCCTTCTTCTCACTCACACCTCCGCGCACTTCTTCGCACGAAGTGGACAGAAATCTAGTCCTGTCTGGTGATCTTTGCACCTAACGCACGCAGTCGCTGGTCAATCTGTTCATACCCGCGGTCGATCTGCTGGATATTGCCGATCGTACTCTTGCCCTCCGCACAAAGGCTGGCAATCAAGAGCGCCATCCCTGCACGGATATCGGGACTGCTCATCCGGCCGCCATGCAAGTGGTTCGGCCCGATCACAACAGCCCGGTGCGGATCACATAAAACAATCCGCGCGCCCATGTCGATCAACTGGTCGACAAAAAACATGCGGCTCTCAAACATTTTCTCATGGATCAGGATGCAACCGTCAGCCTGCGTTGCCGCAACAGTAGCAACACTGGTTAGATCCGCCGGAAATCCCGGCCACGGCGCATCATCCAGATGCGGGATCGCCCCGCGCGAATCAGCCTGAATGCACAACCGCTGCTGACGCGGAACAACCACATCCTCGCCATCCACCTCAACACAAATCCCAAGCCGTTTCAGATGGAAAAAAATCATCCTCATATCACCGGGAGACGCCTGCTCGATCCGGATCTTGCTTCCGGTAACCGCAGCAAGAATAATTAAACTAGCCACTTCAAGATAATCAGCGCCAAGGGTGATCTTCGTTCCCCCCAACCGCTGCACTCCATGAACCCGCAACTCATTGGTACCGACGCCTTCAATGTCAGCCCCCATCCCGATCAGCATCCGGCACAAATCCTGCACATGCGGTTCGCACGCCGCATTACGGATAACAGTCTTGCCGTCGGCAATAACCGCAGCCAGAACCGTATTCTCCGTTGCCGTCACAGACGCTTCATCCAGCATAATGTCAGCACCGACAAACCGCTTGCCCGGTAACGAAAACGACACGCTCTTGATCCCGACATCCACACGCGCACCGAGAGCCTCCAGCGCCAGCAGGTGGGTATCAATCCGCCGACGGCCAATGCGGTCACCGCCTGGGAGCGGAATCTCAACCTGCCCGAAACGATAGAGCAACGGCGCGGCAAACAGGATACTGCCGCGAACACGGCTGCATAAATCGCGGTCAAGCGACATGCTGTCGATAGCAGTCGAATCAAGCGTGACATCATGGCTGCCGTTCCACGTCATATGCACCCCAAGACTAACCAAAAGGTTAATCATGGTGTTAACATCACCGATACGTGGGATGTTGCAGACTGTAACGGGATTGTCGGCCATCAGACAGCCGGCCAGAACTGGAAGCGCGGCGTTTTTATTGCCGGAAGCCCGAATTGTTCCGGACAGTGGATAACCGCCTTCGATCAGAAAAGATGCCATAAACATTCCTGCTGCATAGGCTGCAATACGAAACGTTTGATTATGCTGAAATTGTTGATTGTGTCAACCCGCCAGCCAATGCGGAGAGTGGTTTTCCCTACCTAATTTTGCATGATTTTGAAACAAATGAGTACAAAACACACAACATATCATCAATAAACGTGTTACACAGAAAGCCCCTGAATTACAGAAATGATCTCAACACGAAAACGGCACTTACCAAAAGAAAGAGAACACCGCACCGAAGGAACGATATTCTCTTTAATAACAATAAGTTAACTCATCGACATATAGAATACCCGCTAGCGTAACTCCCGCCGTACCGCAGTTGATGTTTGCATTGAATCAACTGCAGCAGATACCGCGCTACGGGCTGCCCCCTGAAATGACGCCTGTAACAGATCCTGAAGCGATGGCTTGCGGTTATACCGAACCACCTTCGGATTGCTGAGGCCGGACAACGTTTTTGCTTCTGCCAGCGCATCATCAAAATATCCGATTTTGTCTATCAGTCCATGGTCCAAAGCCTCTTTTGCCGAATATACTTTCCCGTTTGCAAGAGAACGGACTTTTTCGGGATCGATCCCGCGACCTTCTGCAATAATCGACACAAACCGTTCATGGTACTGGGCGATCAGATTCTGGAAGAAATCTTTTTCTTCGTCACTCATCTCACGGAATGGGCTGCCGATGTCTTTCATATTCGTACTTTTGATCGGTTCGACCTGCACTCCGATCTTCTGCATCAAGTCCTTGACCTGCATGAATGACAGGATCACGCCAAATGACCCGACCAGACTCGTAGGCCCGGCAACAATCGAATCGGCACCGGCTGCAATATAATACCCCCCGCTTGCGGCAAGATCACCAACCAGAACCACCACAGGCTTGCCCGCTTTTTTCAAACGCATCAGTTCGTCATGCAGGATATCGCTGGCGGTCAAGCCGCCGCCGGGGGAGTCGACCTGAAGGATCACTGCTTTGACATGACGGTCATCGAGCGCCTGCCGCATCTGCACCGCAAGCTCGCCGACCATGTCCGAACCCGCTGCGTAACTGCCCTCTCCAGCGATTTCGCCAGCAAGGTTAATAATCACAATTTTATCGTCAGTACCATATTCGCCGTCAATGACAACGTCTTCAACCACATCAGATGTAGCCCCCACCGACTTTTCAAACACCGCCCCAATCATCCCCATAAACAGGAACAGCGGAATAATATACCAGAGAAGCCCCATCGCCCTACGCAAAAATGACGGCCGAAACGCCTGACGAATCGCCTTGACTGTCTGCGGGTCAATCACGACTTGAACAGGTCGCTGCGAATTCGGCTCATCCATTCTATTCTCCCAAACAGGTGTTCATCTGAACATCAATAGACGTGTAGTCGCCCGTAAGCTCACCAGCCCACGCAGCACCAAGACTTGCCGTAGCAACAGCAACCCCATGCCGCAAGGCCTCCGCTCCAGGCATCCCTTTTGACAAGACATGTAAATAACCGGCAAGTAGTGCATCACCAGCGCCGAGGGCACTGGCAAGTTGGATCGCGCCCACATCTTTGGTACACGCATGCGTGATCGAATCGCGGTCAATCCTATACGCACCAGAACTCCCATCTGAAAAGATGACTGTTGAGCACTTTCCGGAATTGACAAATGCATCCTGGGCACGTTTGGACATATCACAGGTGCCATCCGGACAATCAAGCAGCTTAATCAATTCTACCCGATTCGGCTTGATCAGATCCAATTCGTTATCCACAACAACACGCAAAGCCTCACCAGACGTGTCAGCCGCAACATAGCAACCGTTCTTCCGCAAAATACGGATACATTCACACAGTTCATCTGCCGGATAGCCAGGCGGCAAACTTCCGCTAAAAACCCACCATTCGCCAGCCGGTGTCTTGCGACCGATCTCTTCCTTGAGCGAAGAAATCGCAGCAGCAGGCACAGGCTCTCCCTGTTCACGAATATGGGTTTCCCGCTCCCCATCAAGGATTGTGGTATTGATCCGCGTCCGCCCCGGAATACTGATCAGGCGACACTTGATCTTCTCACTCGCAAGAAGCCGCTCAAAATCAAGTAAACGGTCGGTACCCACAAAACCGTGCAACATTACAGGCGTTCCAAGTGCCGAGAGGATACGCGCAACGTTAACGCCCTTTCCTGCAGGAACTTCGTGGATCAACCGCGTCAGGTTCACCTTGTCGACGGCAAAACCGTCACACGTCAGCGTCCGGTCGATACAAGAGTTCAGCGAAACCACGTGAATCATGCGGCAACTCCCAGAATTTCAGCCAACCGGCTCATAAACCGCCGGTGCCCCACCCCATGCGCTTTCAGACAGAAAATCCGGCTTTCCGGACTGTCTACCCGAATTTCAACTTCCATATAATCAGACGGCACATCTGCAGCCAGCATCTCAGGCCACTCAACCACAGCAACTGACCCGCGCGCCCCAAAAAGATCATCCAACCCAAGACCGGCAAGGTTACCGGAACCGTCCAGCCGATATGCATCATAATGATTCAGTTCAAGACGTCCGGGATACTGGCAGTGCAAAACAAAGGTCGGACTCGTTACCGGCGTATCGATACCCAGCCCCTTAGCCAGTCCTTGTGTCAAACACGTCTTACCTGCGCCGAGGTCGCCATTTAAAAAAAAGATCTCACCACCTTCACAGATGGAGGCTAGGGTTGCACCGAACTGGCGTGTGGACTCAGGCGAATCGCTGCGCCATTCAATTGAATCCATGTTCGTATCCCTGCGTTAAAAGCGGACCCGTTGAACCATCCGCCATATGGATTAAAATTTTCTGATCAGCCGTCACGCAACCGATCTTGGTTATTGGCGCTATATTATCCGGCCAATTTTTTTCAAGTATATCAAATAGGGACGGGGTTATTGCAAGCAATAATTCAAAATCTTCGCCATCGTTTATACTGTGCCAAAATGCCGATTTTCCATCCCGACCTGCAAGTTCTTTTGCATCAGATGTATACGGAATATACTTTTCGGTAATCAAAGCGCCTGTTTCAGATAAATTCATCATGCGCGGCAAGTCCATTGACAGCCCGTCAGACAAATCCATGCACGCGTGAACCCCAGTCGGGTCTGTAGCAAGCAAATGCGCGATTTCATCAAATCTTGGAACCGGCCTGTAATGACGCCCCAGAATTGACCCGCCCAATGCGCCGGTGACAACAAGGACATCACCAACCTGTGCGCCATTTCTTAGAACCGGCTGGTCTGCATACGGACTGCCGACAACAGTAACAGTAATGCTCGCAGGCCCTGCCCCTGAGGTGGTGTCGCCCCCCACCAACGACAAGCCATATTCGCTGGCGCACGCGAACATCCCTTCTGCCAGAGATCTAGCCCACTCCTCTCCAAGACCTTTGCGCATCCCAAGGCCGACAGTACCCCAACAAGGTTTGCAGCCACTGGAAGCCAGATCGGACAGATTCACCGCAACTGATTTCCAGCCAATATCAAAGGAAGTCGCCTCAGTCGTAAAGTGAACATTCTCAAGCAGCGTATCTGTAGTAATGCAGAGATTGTCACCGTGGGCGGTCATCACCCAAGCGCAGTCGTCCTCACCGATACCGGCCAGAACAGACGCATCTGAGATTGCATGATGATCGGTCAGCCACTTCAGAAAATCATTTTCCGCCATAGAATTCCTCTAGCTCGGAAGATGCCGCGTTCTTTGCCTCGGCAGCCGGATCATTTTCGGGATTACGCGTTCTCGGTTTAATTGCCTGGGCAACGCGTCCGGTCGCCGGTTGCTGGGTAGTCGGAACTGAAGATTCCGACTCTGCCTCCTCCGGCGGGCGCGTTTTCCAGCGTTTCTGGATCCAGACCCACTGCTCCGGCGCCTGACGGATCGCTGCCTCCAGATCCTGATTCAGAAGCGTCAGCAGCCACTTCTTTTCCTCCACAGGATCAGCCCCCGGTGTGGCATGACGGATCGAGGACACCCACAACCGGAATCGCATCGGCTTGTCCGTTCTGTGAAAACACGCAACAACAACGGGCGCGCCTGTGCGGATCGCCAGATCTGCAGTCGTAGGCAAGGTGCTTGCCATTTTTCCGAAAAACGGGATAAACTCGCCGTGTTTTCCACCATCCTGATCGACAAGGATGCCGAAACCTTTATTCTCTTTGAGTACACGAAACATTGTCCGGTACACCCCGCGTTTGTCCCAGATCGACTGACCGCACGCTTCCCGGATATTGCGGACATACTCGTCAATCAGCGGATTATTCAGGGGGCGCGCGACCGCTCCCGCCGACCAGCCCCGCATGAAAAATGCCGACCCGCACAGCTCCCAGTTTCCAAGATGGCCGGTCGCAAAGATGATCCCCTTGCCTTCAGCAAGAAGGGAATCAAAGGTTTTGTCATACCCATTCCAGTCGATCAGCGTCTCAAGCTCTTCTTTTTTCATAAACGGAATGCGGACGACTTCTGCCAGACACGTGCCGAAATGCCGGTACATCCCTTTCATGATCTCATGCGCCCGTTCGCGCGAGAGTTCCCCGCAATAGGCCATCAGAATCTGATCCGTCACGCGCTGGCTGTGCTTCTGGTCAATCCTCCACCACATCGCCGCAATCAACCGGCCGACGCCGACCGACAATGGCAGCGGCAAGACACGAAAGAACAATACGACACACCGAAACAGGAGGTATGCAATCCTGTCACCAAATTTCGGACGTTTTCGGGCTTCTGCCATAGTCTGCCACACCCACTTAACAAACGGCTAATACCGTATCCAGTTACAACACCGCCCTGCCGGTCTTTCCCGCAGGGCGATGGATCGTCATTGAAATAAAAAGCGGCCTATTCAAAGCGCTTTCCGGTCAAACGCTCAAACGCTTCGATATATTTCTGACGGGTCTTGCTGACCACCGCATCCGGCAGTGCCGGCGCTGGCGGTTCTTTATCCCATCCCGACTCTTTTTCCAGCCAGTCACGGACATATTGCTTATCAAACGACATCGGCGAGCAACCGACTTCATATGTATCCGCGGGCCAGAAGCGTGAGCTGTCCGGCGTCAGGACTTCGTCAATCAGTATCAGCTCGCCGTCAACCAGACCGAACTCAAACTTCGTATCTGCAATAATGATGCCGCGCTTGAGTGCGTATTCAGCTGCCTGCGTATACAGTTTCAGAGTAATCTCGCGCAGCTTGCTGCCCAAGTCTTCCCCGATAATCTTGCACATTTCTTCATACGAGATATTTTCGTCATGCCCGCTTTCTGCTTTTGTTGACGGGGTGAAAATCGGCTCGTCCAGCTTCTCTGCCATCCGCAGCCCCTTGCGCAGATCAATGCCGCAGACGGTACCGGACTTTTGATATTCCTTCCAGCCGCTTCCGATCAGATAACCGCGGGCGATGCACTCAATAGGAAGCACGTTGGCCTTTTTCACAAACATCGTGCGGCCATTCAGATGTGACTTCACATTCTCTTTCAGATCCAGTGACGACACATCTGTCGAAAGCAGATGGTTGGCGACTACGTCCTTAAGCAGGTCAAACCAGAACAGGCTGATCTGCGTCAGCACACGGCCCTTGTCCGGAATCGCCGAAGCCAGAACGCTGTCAAAGGCACTGATGCGGTCAGTTGCGATAATCATCAGTTTGTCGCCAAGGTCATAGTTATCGCGAACCTTGCCTTTTGAAATCATATTGTATGCAGGCAAGTCTGTCTCTGCCAATGCGGTGGGAAGGCGCTCGTCAGTCGGGTCAATGGTATAATCGGCCACAATCGTCTCCTGTTTCTTTCTTCAATCTCTATGGTTCTATGAAAGAACCTCCTGCGTTTCACCCGTTTACTTTGAACCTGTCAAAACTTCCGTCCTGCCCTGTGCAGTCTGGGAAGTATCGGGCATTACAATCCTATTCAAGCGACTATATCCTTCAACGTAAAAATCTTGTAATTTCTTACGAATAATCGTATCCTCTGAAAGATATCCACATTGGAAGAACCCGGTATTTGCAGTTTTTTGTCGTTTTTCAGGAGCAGATTGACATGGCAACCAAGAAATCATCGGGCAAAAAGAGCCCTAAAACTTCAAAAACATCCGCCGCTTATATCAATGACGGCATCGAAAACCTTCGCAAACTCGGTAGCCATACCTTCGAAGCCGGCCCCCATATGCTTCCTGCCGTCTCCCTGATGAAAGCTGCCGGTGTTGTCAAAAAAGTCGACGATGTCAAAAAGCCGTTTATCACTATCGTCAACTCCTACACCACCCAGATCCCCGGACACGCCCACCTCGACGTCCTCGGTCAAGCTCTTTACAGCGAGTTGAAAAAACTGGGCTATAACGTCTGGTACACGAATATCGGCGGCGCGGTCTGCGACGGGATCGCGATGGGACACTTCGGCATGAAGTACTCCCTCGCCTCGCGCGAACTGATCACAGACCAGATCGAAACCATCCTCGCCGCACACCCCTGCGACGGCTGGATCGGCATCGGCAACTGCGACAAGATCGTCCCCGGCATGTACAACGCCATGGTCCGAATGAACATCCCGTCCGTATACGTCTCCGGCGGCCCGATGCTCAAAGGCTCGCGCGGCGGCGACCTGATCACGATTTTCGAAGGCGTCGGCCAGCACTCCGTCGGCAAACTCAGCGACCGCGGCCTCACTCAACTTGCCGAACACAGCTGCCCAGGCTGCGGATCTTGTGCGGGGATGTTTACCGCCAACTCAATGAACTGCCTTGGTGAAGTCATCGGCCTTGCCCAACCCGGAAACGGCACCATCACCGCTGAAGTCTGGGCCGACAAAAAGAAGACGCGCACCAAGATCAACCCCGCGCGCATTGCACTGGTCAAGCAGGCGGCGCACTCGCTCAAACGCTGCATGGACAACAAGATTCTGCCGCGCCAGATCGTCACGAAGAAATCGATCGACAATGCCTTCATCGCCGACATGGCTATGGGCGGATCGACCAATACGGTTCTGCACACCCTCGCTCTTGCAGCAGCCGCAGACGTGCCGTACGACCTCGAGCGTCTCAACCAGATCAGCGCCAAAACCCCGTGCGTCTGCAAAGTCTCACCCTCACGCCCGGGAACGCATATGGAAGACGTCCACGCATGCGGCGGTGTCGCGGCAATCCTCAAGGAAGTCGCACGTGGCTCCAAGTGCGGCCTGAACCTTGACGCACCGAGCGTAACCGGCAAACTCGGCGATATGGTCAGGAAGGCGCCAAAGCCTGACGGCGACGTGATCCATATTGTCAAAAAAGCCTATAGCAAAAACGGCGGACTGGCAGTACTGTTCGGCAATATCGCCCCGAAAGGCGCGGTGGTCAAGACCGTTGGTGTTGCCGCAGACATGATGGTCTTCAGCGGCCCGGCAAAAATCTATGAATCGCAGGAAGAATGCCTGAGCGCAATTCTCTCGGGTAAGGTAATAGACGGCGATGTGGTCGTCATCCGCTACGAAGGCCCCAAGGGCGGCCCCGGCATGCAGGAGATGCTCTCGCCGACAGCAGCTCTCATGGGCGCAGGCATCCGCGCGGCACTCATCACAGACGGCCGGTTCAGCGGCGGTACGCGCGGACTGTGCATCGGGCACATATCACCCGAAGCCGCTTCAGGCGGGCCGATCGCCGCAATCAAGGAAGGCGACATCATCGACATTAACGCCAATAAACGCACGATGAATGTGAAAGTCAGCAAAGCGGAACTGGCGAAACGCATGAAAACGCTCAAGCCCTTTACGCCGAAGGTGAAAAAGGGATGGCTGGCGCGATATCTGCTGCATGTAACCAGTGCCGACAAAGGCGGCGTCTTCGACATTTAAGACAAACCGTACGCGTAACCGTTCTGACCAAGACACCAGAACCGGCAAGCAATAGCACCACATGCCGCAGCCATAAAAACTCTTTTTCCACATGACACAACCGCCGCATCCGGCTATTCTGGATGCGGCGGTTTTTCGATAATCGCAACCATAAACAAAACATAAAATCAAGGCGAAAGCGATGCGACAGAAGACAAGGGAACCAATATGCGTAAAGCAATGATGATCCTGCTTGTGGTGTGTATCATTGTCATCGGTTTGCCGACGCTGCTGTATCTGGCGTGGGATTATTCGAGCCGCCGAGAATTGGAACAAGCCTACGCAGAGCTCAAAGCCGCAGGTCGCCCACTCACGCTGGAAGAAATCCTCCCCCCCCAAGTCCCCGACGAAGAAAACGGAATGATTGACGTACTTCGCCTATGCAAATACTTTCAAGACTATGAATCATATGAACATTATGAAGAGATCATCAGAACATTCACTATTGCGCATTACAAAGAAAACCCCGAACCATATAATAAAATGGTTCAAGACACATATCTGCGGAATTTTATCAAGAACTTGCATAATGCATTCCAAAAGCCTTATATGCGTATCCGAAGAAACAACAGCACGTGTAATAACTTCAGATCGCTAGAATACACGATCGGCCTAAAAACATTATTTCGTTTTCTACCAGCGATCGCATCAATACAAATGCTTGACTACCAACCGGAAGATGCCTGGGACACCCTGTTGCTATATTCAAGACTACTGGCAATTTTCCATAACGAACTAACCGGCTGTGAAAGGTATTTTCGTTTTCAGATAGTAAAAAAATTAGTTGATCGAGTTCAAGAACTGGCAAGCATCTTTCCGCCGAACCAAATAACGAGCAAAACACTTATTGATAAATTTCAATATGAAGAAGACATATCATCATATTTATGCTATTACAATGGTGAATTATTAATTGACTGCACATACATTGATGAACTTTTGCTCAATCATTACAAATCTTTTTATAGCATCCATTCGCTTGCAGAATATCCCAATAACATAGAGTCGTTACGAAACCGAGTACGTTGGTATAAATCGAAATTACTACCTAACCAACGGGTTGAAAAAAAACTTCTCATTCAAACTAACCATAACGCTTATTGCCAATTAACAGCCCCATTATCATCCAAGGATGATCGATACGATGATTTAATTACCTCATCATTGCCAAAATACTCTTTGGTACTTGAACTTCAGCCTGGATTTGGTGCGACGAAGAAATATACTTATGCAACAATCAGCAGAGCACGAGTGACGCGGTGCGGGCTGGAGATTTTGCAGTATCGTCAGAAAAAGGGAAGCTATCCGCAGACGCTGGCGGAACTCGGGATGGGAGAGTGGATCGATCCGATGTCGCAGAAAGAGCTGATCTACAAGCCCCGCGCCAACGGCTTTCTTCTCTACAGTGTCGGCCAGAACCTAGTTGACGACGGCGGCAAAGTTGTCGAACACAAGTCGGATCAAGGCGATATTGTCTGGGACTACACCGCTCCCGATGCGGTTGCAACGCCAGCGGAATAATCTTTTTTTCCATTTTGAAACGCTAGTGG
>QKHZ01000069.1 GCA_003249795.1 bacterium
TCCGTGGGTGTGAATATTGTTTTGATTAGCCAACTGGTGCAATGAGCAATCCCTGTTTGGACACCCCAGACGGCCTTTTATCGTTGCCATGCATCTTGCCTTCCAACTTGTAAATATGGATGCAACATATTATCATGACAGCAAGTTAAGGGCAAGCACGCAACATGAACTACGGAAGCACCCGAAGGCGTCGACTTCTGGTGGATGGACTGGCAGCAGGGAACGAAAACAAAACTGGAAGGACTAGACCCGCTGCCATGGCTCAACCAGCTGCACTGGGGCGACATGGAGCAGCGCGATAAAAACAAACGCGCGCTGATCTTCAGTCGTTTCGGCGGAGTCGGCTCTGGTCGCTACCCGATCGGATTTTCCGGCGATGCATTTTCAGATTGGCAAACGCTGGCATATCAGATTTACTTCACCGCAACCGCATCAAACGTTCTATACGGATACTGGAGCCATGACATCGGCGGACACCTGCCCGGAGCGGTAGAACCCGAGATGTATACCCGCTGGATCCAGTTCGGCGCATTCTCTCCGATCCTGCGTTCGCACTCCACAAAGAAAGCGGATGCCGACCGCCGCATCTGGGAACATCCGGCCGCATTCTACAGGCTTATGCTACAGGCAATCGAACGACGCTATGAGATGGTTCCGTATATTTATGGAGAAAACCGCAAGGCCATGGACACCGGTATCAGCCTGCTGCGACCGATGTATTACAACTGGCCGAAAGAAAAAGACGCATACACCGCCAAAGGCCAGTTCATGTTTGGCGACTCGATGCTGGTAGCGCCGGTCGCATCGGCAATGGGCGAGGACCAACTGTCTTCCGTCCGCGTCTGGCTGCCGAAAGGCGAGTGGATCGACACGGCAACCGGCGACTGCATGAAAGGCAATAAGTGGTACACACGCGGCTATCTTCTTGAAGAAGTTCCCGCATTCGTCCGCCCTGGAACGATCTTGCCACTGCAGAAAAAAGTCAACCGACTGCAACCGGGATCTTACCGCGATCTAATCCTTGAAGTTTATCCCGGAGCAGACTGCAAAACATCGCTATATGAAGACGACGGAGTTTCTCAGGGATATCTGCAAGGCGAGTCGGCTGAGATCCCGCTTTCACTGAAGTCGTCATCCGGCAAAAACATCATTACGATTGGTAAAGCGAAAGGAACGTTTGACGGTTTCCTCGGTAAGCGCAGCCTCACAATCCGGCTCATGCAGACCTCACCGGCTAAAACCGTCACCGTGGGCAACCGCCCATACAAATGGTCACGTACCGGCAAACCGGGAGGCTGGCACTATGACGCAGACAACGCGGCGGTCATTATCCAAATTCCGACCGTAAATGTTCGTAATGGCATAACGATTACCGTCACAAGCGATCCACAACACGACAAGCTGACTGATGGCTTCCGCGGACTGATGCGGCGAATGGAATTAGTGCGGTCACTGACAAACATGATCTGCCCGCCCGGAGAATATCACAGTAAGGAGCATCTCGCATGCGGCATTGCACAAACCGGCAACCGAATCAGTCGTGAGCCATCAACCTTCTCCTCCGAAATTGCCAAATGCAAAAAGAATCTGAAGAAACTGCCGGCAATGCTGAAAAGCTACGCGACGATCAGCAAGAAGAGAAACAATACCAGCCATCTGCAATCCGCGACAAACGCACTGAAGCTATTTCAGAAAATCAAACGCGATTTCTGACTCGTGAACAATTCATCCACGGAACGATCCTGCTGCTCTCGGCACAGTGGTCGTGCGGATAATATTCCGCAACTCTCAGATGATTTTCCGTTTTATTTTGCCGAATCTATTTTCTGGAAGATCAAAACCGCGAGACCGTTTTTAGAAAGTTGCAGTGCAACGCCGTTATCTCGGTTCTTGCATTCGACATTCCCCAGCTTGTCGGATTTGACAAATGCATACCCGGGCGCATCGATTGTTACAGACGCTTTTGCCAAATGGCTCTGCGTTGCCACAACCGCCATCTGGTCACCGTTTATAAATGCCCGCGCGTCAACTTCCGGATGATCACAGGTAAAGTTATCGGTGTCGATATATTTTCCCTGCAGCAGCAACTCGGCGTAGTCCTCGCGCAACCGGTTGGCCTGTTTCAGATACGCGGAATAATGCGGCGTTTCTGCGATGGTCTTGCGGCAACGGTAGATCTCAACGTCACTTCGCAGCCCTTTCAAGAGCGCGTGGTTGACACGCCGTTCGATGTCTGTGTCATCGCGGATATCGCGGTCGGTCATGATTATCTCAGGAAAGCAGTAGCGGAACCAGTCGATAAAATATTTCAAAACCGGCTTTTCGTCCTTCTCCTCCCACTGGTTCGTCGTTTCTGCATAACCAGGCCAACTGTGGATAAAATCGCAGTAGCTTACGCTGAGATCCGTAATGCATTCAATCCCGATCCCGATATTCGGATCTTTACTACGGGCATAGTCGCGCAGTTCTTTGACCAGATTCGCTTTTTGCCGCGAGATATGCATGAACGGAACTTCGTGGCCGTGCGACGGATCAAAACAGGGAAACTCATTCATCCCGAGCTGATCAAAAAACACACCTTTGCATCCAAGCTCAACCGCAAGATCAACCACCTCTTTCATTTTATCCAGCCACTCAGGACACGCAGGACAAGCAGCCGTAAACGTGCGATTACCAAAATGACCGGTATATGACCCGCTGGCGCGAAAGCGGTAGGCGTCTCGAATCTCGGCACCGAACTTGTCCTTGATGCTGATCCGGCGGCCGGTTGTTTTGTAATAATCCGTCGCAAGATCGATCAGTCGTCCGTTGGAATATAGAATCACCGCGCCCTTCTCCTGAAACTTCGCGATCTGCTGTTTCAAAACATCCTTGCCGCCCAGCGCATCGTCAATCTGATAATCAGGATTGCTATTGTCCATCCCGCCTTTCCACCACCCGAACAGATGCAGATCATTGATTCCGGCGGCACTGCCATCCTGATCAATTGTCGATAGTTCATGATAATTGTAATGCACCTCGCCATACTGGTGCTTCAGAATAATCCGCTGCCAGCCCTTCATCTTCTGCACCCACTCCGGCGGAGTCTGGTGACTAAACCAGCGATCTGCCCACTTTCTATATTTCTTTGCAGGAACATGCCAGTTGCCGCTATAGGCAGATACGACAAATTCAGGCAACTGACATTTCTCACCTTTTTCAAGACTCGGATAACGCGCAAAACCACACTCCAGCTTTTCGCCGTAAAGCCGGAACATATGAAGCGTCTGCCCAAAATCCTCGTCGTAACAGGCACAGTACAACCCTTCATCCTGCGCAGGAAACAGATAGCAGTTTGTCGTCGACGTTCCGGGATACGCGACATCTTTGTGAAGAAAAAGATGATCGGACGCAACGTAATGAGTAAAGCAGTTTTTGATCTCGCTACGGATATCAGGAAAAAGCATTCCGCCGCGATCCGCCCACAACAGCGGCTGATCGTCTTTCAGCTGCACCCCGTGCAGCAACGGAAACTGACATTCACGCAAGATGACATCCGCATTGTTTTGCAGCGCAATCGTCCAGTGCGCTTCATCATCCTCAAGCCATACGGTTACATGCACCTGAATGTTCAAGGTCTCAACACCATACACAACCTGCGAATACACGAGTTGGATTTTATCATTCTGAAACCTGATTTCAGGCGTGCAGTTCGTAGCAATAATCTCGCGATCCATCTGGTCCTCGCGCTGAAAATATAACCTCCACAACATGCCGCCACCGGCATATTGCTGACCGGTTTTGCAGTTCAGCAGCTCCTGCAGCGCACCGTTATCATCAACCGACAGCTTCATGAAATCATTCTGTAACGTATGCATTTTACTATCCTTCACTGTATTGAATATTGGGAATCCGAATGCGATAAATGTGAGAATTTGAAATGTTTATCGAATATGTCGTGCAAGAAAGTCACGGTTTCATTTTGATAAGATCTGCCGTAATCTCCTCCGCTCCGTCCAACAAAGCAGACGTGATTTTTTTGCGAATCTCATCCGAAATCCGAAACTGCGGAACAGAAATGCCAAGCGCTGCGATCACCCGTCCGCTTGACTTCACCGGCGCGGCAAACTGCACAACCTTCGGCGTTTCACAAACATAATATCCTGTTTCGCGCGCACGCTCGATTGCCTTAGGCAACGCATCCAGCCATGGCTTCGCCTCTTTGTTTTCCTTCCAACGAGAGTCAAGTTCCTGGCAGATCCACTTTCTGTTTTTCTCTGATGTAAACGCCAAGAGCAATGGGCCGCCCGCAGTCCAATGGATATCGTCAAAGACACCGCGCTCCAAACAGAAACGGATCGTCTCCTGCCCCTCGGCATAACAAACAACCAACTTCCGCGATCCACTTAGACAGGATACAAGCGCCGTCTCTCCGGTCTCTTCCGCAAGCCGCTGAATGACAGGCTCAGAAACATGACGCAACGCGAAATACGAGTCAGACAACTGCGCCAGCCCCAAGGCCATCGGCCCGATCCGGTAACCGGTTCCATGCCCGTCCTGCTCAAGGTATCCCCGCAATAGAAGGTCCTTGACAATATTTGCGCACGTCGTGCTTCCGATGCCGATCTCAGCCGCCAATTGCCCCAGCGGAATCGGATTTTGGGCCTTAGCAACCGTTTCCAGTATCTCGAACGCACGTTGAATCACCTGAATCATATTCAATCCTATTGAATTGTTATCAATTTTATTGAATATACACCTTCATTTCTGCTATTCAACCTGAAATCAAAAGATTTACTGACTAATTTTAAAATTAAAATTTATATGTACAAATAAGCTACATGGATAATCAAGCAATCATCAGCCAAGAGAAAAATTGCATCAGATCCGCCTCGATGAGTACTTTTCATCTTTACTTCCAGTTGTGATTTTGATAACAATACATCGTATGTATACTTGAGAATATTTTCAATGAATCCGAGCGATCAGATAAATGTTGACAATTCCCAGCAACGAATTGCAGCAAATTCAACTTGATTCATTGAAAACACCATCCAGTGCCAAGAAAAATAACATCATGGAGATCCAATGGGATTACTAGGGTTGCTGGTGATTCTCTTTCTCGCATTGTTTGTTTCATCAAATCGAAAACAGCTTTGTTTTCAGACGCTCCTGTGCGGCCTGCTGCTCCAGTTTGCCTTGGCATTCATATTGCTGAAAACGCCACTTGGCACCCATTTCTTCGACCTTGTCACCGCCGTGGTATCAGCTCTTTCCGCATGTTCTGAGCAAGGGGCCGGCTTCGTATTTGGCGACGGGTTTCGCGAACACTTCTTTGCGTTCGCCGTACTGTCGACAGTCGTCTTTTTATCGTCACTGACAAGCGTTCTGTTTTATTGGGGAATCCTGCAAAAGATCATCCTTATTTTTGCGTTCGTGATGAGAAAGTCCCTTAAAATCTCCGGCGCAGAAGCACTCGCGGCGGCGGCCAATATTTTTGTAGGGCAGATCGAGGCGCCGCTATTCATCAAGGCTTCGATTCCATCGATCTCCAAAAGCCAGTTATTGACAGTAATGATCTGCGGCATGGCGACGATTTCCGGAAGCCTTCTTGCCGTTTATTCGCAAATGGGAATCAACGCAGGTCACTTGCTTGCAGCGACGATACTCTCTGCTCCGGCCGCAATTGTCATTGCAAAGATTCTCGAGCCGAGCACAAACGCCGACAGTAACGATTGTATTAAAAAAGATCTGCAGAACTTTGGCGAAAATGTTGTCGATGCCGCGTGCAGCGGAGCGCAACAGGGATTAAAAATCGCCTTCGCCATCGCCGCATGCGTCCTCTGTTTTGTCGCGTTTACCGCGCTGATCAATCAGGGACTGGTATTTTTACCTGATGTCTCTGGAGCACCTCTTTCTCTTGAGCGAATGCTGAGTACGGTTTTCCGTCCTGTCTCCTGGCTCATCGGAATCCCATGGGACGAAACACCTGCAGTCGCGACATTACTCGGGAAAAAACTGATCTTCAACGAGTTCGTTGCGTATGCTGATTTTTCAAATCAGTTGGAAACACTAAGTCCACGCACGGCTTTAATCACGACCTATGCCCTCTGCGGATTCTCGAACATCAGTTCTATTGCTATTCAAATCGGAGGATTGAGTGCAATTGCCCCGGAGCGACGCGGAGAGATTTCAATCCTCGGATTCAAAGCGCTGTTTGGCGGGACTCTGGCGACCTTGATGACGGCATGCATCGCCGGCTTGATTGCCTGAATACAAACAGCACGAACGATCCTACACTTGAGCCATGGAGAGGGCTGATGGAACACTGGCGAGAAAAAGTTCAGCTTCGGTCGACAGAGTCAATACCGGATATTGATCTGAATGTTCTTTTTGACTTGATCCCATGGGGCGTTGCCGCTTGTGACCGTGACGGGCGTTACCTTTTCGCTAACCGCGAATATGCGAGGATCTATGAATACGCCCCTCATGAACTGATCGGGAAAAAGTTTTACGAACTGAAAACCCCGCTGGAAAAACGTGAACTGCAAAAAGTATTGCTTGATGAAATTCTAAAGGATGAAGTCAATATCGACCGTTTTGTCAAAAAAGACCTGACCCATACCGGGCGTGAAATCCACGTCGAATATCAAAGCAGGATCTTACGAAGCAGCTCTGAACCGGATAACGTCCTCGGCGCTCTGGTTTTCGTCAGAGACGTAACCGATGAAATGGTCAATCAAAGCATCATCCAACGGCTTGAAGCCGACAGTCTGAAAAACCAACAGCTTCTGACTCTCGGAAGGATGACCGGTCATATCACGCATGACTTCAATAATCTACTGACGATTATGCTAGGATATCTGGGGTTGTCATCAAATGAGGATGTTCAATATTGCAACCGAATCCTCGACGCATGCTGCAAGGCACGGGATTTAACCAAAAACATCCTATCCATAACGCGTGCAGGAACAGGGCAACGTGTGCGTGTGTGCATGAACAAATTGATCGAAACAACAGTCGATTTCATGAAACACATGAACCGTTTGCATAAAAATCACGTCAGTATCATAAATGAAGCGTCCTCCTCGTGTGTTCTGGGAAACCCCTCAGAACTTCAGAATGCCCTAATCAATATTTTAACAAACGCATTTTATGCCATCGAGAATGGTGGAGAAATTGAAATATCAACTGTCAATGACAAACTGGATGCCATTACAATCACAGTCAAAGACAGCGGTAGCGGAATGAGTCCGGAAACACTTGAGAAAATATTTGACCCATTTTTTTCCACTAAAGGCGAAGACGGTAACGGCTTCGGGTTAACGATTACCAAAAAGATAATTACCGGGCATGGCGGTACTGTTTCTGTCACCAGCACGTTGGGGGAAGGCACAACATTTGCAATGTCGCTTCCAACCTGTTGCCCGAAAACGAACATACATGAAGAAAAGAAAAACGACTTTATCTTTTCCGGAAAAAAAGCGGTTATCTTTGAAGAAAATTCAGAAGTACTGCCAGCGATGACCGCATCAATGGAAGATATGGGATTTAAAGTCTACCCGTTTGCGAATTCCGAGCGCTTTGCAAAATTCCTGATTTGCAGCCCCGATACATTTGACCTTGCCATTATCGATTTATGTCTTCCCAGCATGTCGGGCATCGATCTTGCCAATGAGATCGCACTGCATCGAAATTTACCGCCGACATTATACACGTCATTTTATTCGATCATACAAAGCGAATTCAAGCATGAACCATACTTCCCCATCCTTGTAAAACCATTTCTCAAGGAAGAACTCGCAGCACTAGCGCAACAGGTCATGTAGCTTCGACATCGACGGAAATTCCACTGAAAAAGATGGAGGAGCAGCAGCAGCCACTCCTCCATCACGACCAAATTTCATCTTAGCTGTTTTCGAAAAAGTCATTTATCTTTTAACTCTAAACTGAACTTTTCCAGTGTTTTCATCAGCTCTTCTTTATCCTGAACCAACTCAGCCGGTTGCGTCAAGGACAACTCATCTTTCTTCTTGATCAGATCCAGCCCAGAACCGTCTTCAACCACATATGGCGTCATGAAAATCAAAAGTTCCTTTTTGGCTTTTGCCGTAACTGTCCGCTTGAACAGTCGGCCAAGTACCGGAATGTCGCCAAGCAGCGGAACCTTGTACTCTGTTGACGAGTCCTCGTTGTTCATCAACCCACCAATGACGATAGTCTTGCCGTCCATCACAGAGACCCGGCTTTCTGAGTACCTCTTCGAGAAAATAGGCGCGCTGACGGTATCACTGATCTCAACCGTTGAATCGCTGATCGAGCTGATCTCCGGACTGATATCAAGCACAACCAACCCATCGGTATTCACGTGGGGCGTCACAGTCAGAATAATCCCGATGTCCTCATACTCAATCGTATTAATCGTCTTGCCCGCATCGGTCGTACTGCTATCAGTGATAAACGGAACCTCCTGACCGACGGTGATGCTGGCTTCTTTGTTGTCGTTGGTCAGAATGTACGGGCGACTGAGAATCTCTGTTTTCCCGACCGTCTTCAGTGCATTGAGCGCCGCCGTCACGCCATCACCACCCAATATATCATCCGCGACTAAACGATAGCTCAACCCATCGGTCAGGCTCTCGACACCAAAATCAGTATACGTCTGATGGCTCTGGTCGTTCGACGCCAGATTCAACGTCGAGAACTCTAGGCCAATATCGGTAGAATCGTCATGCGTTACTTCGGCCAACAATACCTTGATCAGAATCTGTTTGACTGGACTGTCGAGTTCATCGACAATTTTGCGCACGCGCTCAAAGTTACGGGTCGCGGTCATAATCAGCAGGGAGTTTGTATCGGTATCGGCAACGACATCGACTTCACCGCGCAAATCATCGCCAGAAGAGCTGGAAGAACTGCTGCTACTGCTGCTGCCTCCTCCACCACCACCGGGACCGCCGCCGCCCGGACCACTACTTCCAGGGCCGCCGCGGACATTGCTGGTTGTGCTGTTTGAATCATTTTCCTCAAACAAGGTCGTCAGGACTTCTTCCAGATTTTCCGCATCGGCATTTTTCAGTTTATAAACCAGAACATCCTGATCACCGGTAGGATTATCGTCAAGGTCTTCCAACATTTTCTCAACGACCTTCAGGATTTCCGGCGCAGCCGATACGACAACCGAGTTCGTCCGTTCATCTGCCGCCGCCTTGAACTTGATTTCATTCTGCGTTTTTTCCGAAGAACTGTCCGTCTGACTACTCATGCCGGGAGGGCCGCCGGGGCCGCCGCGCATCCGGAAAAACCGTGCCATCGGATTGGTGTCGTTTTTCGACGAAGAGCTGCTGTCGGTCTCGAATATTTCATTCAGCAGGTCGGCGGTATCTTCCGCATCCGCATATTCAAGCGGAAAGACCTTGATCTCTGAAACACCGGAAATCGCCGTATCCAGCGCCTTGACGATCTGCAAAACGCGTTTAATACTGGAACGCGTACTGGTCATGATCAGCGCATTACTCGAAACATTTGCGCTGAGCTGCGCATAGGTCGGAAGCAAGGGTGAGATGTCGTCCTTCAACTTGGCCACGTCAACATAGTTTAACGGGATCACCTGCGTAATGATATCATCACCACCAGTTACCGCATCCGGATCGGCACCAGCCTGCACCGGCAGATTTTCCTTTTTTGCCTGTTCCAGCGTGACGATCCGCAGCACACGTTCTTGCCGGACAGATGCGTAACCTTTTTCTTTCAAAACCGTATTGAGTAGACTCACCGCTTCATCCACCGTCACCGGCTGCAAGCTGCGGACAGAAATCCGTCCGGAGATTTCCGTGTCACACAAAACAATCAGCCCAGCCTTTTCAGACAGATAATCAAGAACCGTGCTTAACGGTGCAGACTTGAAATTCAATCGCAGCTGCTGTTTACCGTAATCCGTCGAAGGCGCCGCCGTCGCGTTCTCCCCAGCGCTTTTCTCTTCCGTTTCTTTTTTCTCGGCAGAGTCAGGTTGCGCATCAGCGATAGCGGCCTCATTTTCACCAGCCGCCGTTTCAGGTTTCGCTGCAATTGGCGAAAACGGATTGCTTTCGACTTCTGAAACCGGTTCGGTAACGACAAAGGCGTTTTCATCCGCTGAAAGCGTATCGAAAACTGCCAGCAGTTCATTCTCCTCAGCAATAACCGGCTGGCACGCCGCAAAGCACAATACGCCCAGACAGAAAAGCAGGCATGATTTGTATGCAGATGTCTTCATGGGTATTCGTCCTCTTATTTATTATTTAATTGCTTATTCCGTTTTGCCTTCATTTTTTCAATAAGCGACTGCGCTACATCAGATGAAATCGCAGATGCCTCACTCTCCTGACTCGCAGATGACGAAGCCGCAACCGTATCCCCCGTGCCGCTGATGCTTTCACCAAGGGCAACGGTTTTATCAACGCCGTCAACCGTTACGACAATATTGGCAGTTGTTATTTTCCTTATCGTCATTTTCCCGTGCAAATCCCCTTCTTTTAGCCGATAGACCGTTCCTGAAAGGTTTTGCTCAATAAATGCGACCCGCTCGCCACTATCTTCCTCCTCCGCTATTCCTGCAAGAGTCAGATAGGTCTGCACAACACGCGTACTCTGCTGGGAAACTGTACGTTTCTGTTCCGGCCGAGGCCGTTTGCTCAGGAAGATATTCCGTGTCAGGATCACAGCCGGGACTTGTGTTTCCGGATTCTTCGTGGAATCTGCCTTCTCTTCAGAAACATTATCGGAAGGTGATATTGTTGCCGCATCCTTATCGGACGAACCCTCTTGACCGGACGATTCTTCCGCACGCAACGCCGAAACGGAGAAAACGAACAGACACACCAGTGCAGTTGTTATCAGAAACACTTTATTTTGCATCAGCTGGCTCCTGTTTCATTTTGCTTTTCGACTCGCTAGTCTTTTTGCAGAGAACAGATAGCTCGATATTGCAGCGTAATTCATCAGTACCTCCCTGTTTACTTCCGATCAGAATCGTATCGATCCTCAAAGGCAAAACGCTCTGCTGGGTCTTGTTCAGAAACGCAGACATATTCTGCAACCGGCCCTCTGCAGAAAAGCTGATCGGCAGAAGTTCGAACAGATCCTTATCCTTCACCCGTTCCGGCCGGATAATACTGATCGAGACCCGAGACTCAGACGCCCACGCCCGCAGCGCATGCAACACCGCACTTTCTTGCGCCTGAGAGAGATTACCAAGCCCTCCGTCCATCGCTTCCTTATATCTCGACTCAAGCAGATCAACACGCTCTGACAATAGTTTTTTACGGTTATAATCCTTCTGCAGCGTTTCGATCTGTTGCGCCAGCGCATCAAGTCCGTCGAAATACGGAGTCAATACATAAGAATCAAGCAGCAGCAGCAAAAGCGCCGAAGCAACGAGTATTCCAAGAAGGCGTTCACGTTTATTCAAGTTCATCGCGCGCCTCCTTTCGTATAATTAAACCGGATACTGAAGGACGACTCTTTCGATGTCCCGGTTCCGGCGCGACTATAGAGCAATGTGACATCCTTGAACGAAGACGACTTTTTCAATGCATCCAGAAACAGAATCGATTTCGTACTCGAATCCGCCTTGCCTGTAATAATCGTTTTTTCACCTTCCTTACTATTCAGGCTATCGATCCAGATTCCGTCCTGATCGGGAAACGCTTCCGAAATTTCTGCAAGTAAGTCCAGATAATTGATCCGTCTCTCACGCCAAGGGGCTGCCGCATCGAGAACCGTCTTGGCGCTTTCCGCGCGCGACGCGTTTTTCTGAATCAATGTCATCTGGCTCTGAAGATCTGTAACCTGACGCTGCTGCATTGCGTAATACCCATACATCCCGCCACCGATCAGAACCGCCGCTACAAGAGCGATGATCGACGTGCGCAGATGTGATCCACTCACATGCTTGTGCGTCACAAGCAGCGAGGAGTGCAGCAGGTCGACAAAAGCGGCGCGGCGTTTTGCATACTCCTCGGCAATCACGACCGCAGGCAAGCCGTCATGGTCTTCAGCCTCTTCTTCGGCAATCGCCGCCTTTGCGTTCATGAAGTTCGCAGCGACTTCTGAAATCATCTGCTGCGTCAGCGAATCGGTATAACGGTGCAGAGTGATACCGGCATCATCGTCAACAAGGCCTGCTGCCTGTGCCAGAAATGCGGTTAGTCCCTGACGGATCGAGCCGCGTTTATCTTCCGCCAACACAGGGCATGTCCGCGTCAGGACAATCACCCCGTCTTTGACGACGCAACAATCAAGAACACCGTCGGACTCCAGAAAAAACAGTCCCTGCTCCGTGTTTGCTGACAGACATTGAAAAAATGAATACGCACCGGGCATGACCGCCGCAACCATCAGACCTGCTGCCTGCAAAAGGTCAGTCACTGCAGATGTATTCTTTTTGCGGCAACCGAAAACCGTCACATCGGAGCTGTTTCCGAAGCCAGCCGTAGATCTGTAATCGCACAGCAGTTCGTCTTCCGGAAGCGAAAAATATGACGGCGCTTCCAGCCGGACGATCTCGCGCACATCATCAGCGGCCCGACTCGGCACGTTACGTTTCAGCACCGTCACATTACGCGAGGGTAGCGCAACCACCGCCCGTTTTGCGTGCAGATTGTTTTCCGCAAGAAACAACTTCAATGCCGCCGCGACTTCAACAGCCGGCTTGCCTACGGGCAGCGGAAATGAAACGGCTGCCTTTGCTCGAGCCTTGCCTCCGGGTGAGGAGGCGAAGATGATTCGCCCGTCCTGCGGGTATGCGCACAGGACCGATTTGTTTAATACCATAGCCTATTCTCCGAATCGTCCCGCAGTGGCAATGTCTGAAGGGTCTGTCCCTGTACGCAACTGCTGCAAAATCTGCCACGACAGCGGCCACCCCAAATGCGTCAGGTCCTGACAGGAAAGCAACTTCGCACTGCCATCGTTCATATCAAAGACAGCCTTGAGGCGTCTGTAGGCACGCCCGTCAGAACTGACCGCAACGATATCTGCTGAAAAACAATAACTTTTCGATGTAATATAAGTTCCGATTGCCTCGGCTTTTTCTTGATCCAAAACTTCGGTAATCCAAACGATCCCGGTTTCCTCTTCCTCAGTGCTATCGCGTTTGTTCACAATCTTATCGACATCGTTTTGCTCAAGCCCCGGAAGACATAACAGCACTGCTTCAGGAGCCGTATTGATATTAATCAGTCCCGTCACCGTTTCCTCCGATGTAGAAGAACTGCTGCCGGAGCTGCTTGTCGTTTCGGTTGCAATCAGTTTATCTTCAATCGATTCCATCTCTTCCAGTTTCAAGCCGGAGGTATAATAAAACTGCAAAAGATTATCGTAGGTGCCACCCGAGCGAATATTTTCCAGAATCCGGTAATACCGCGAGTCGGACGAGACGGCTTCCTTGATCAGATTCGACAAGTCGGTCGAATACGTGTCGTTGACATTAATCTTGTCAGTTCCCTCGGACGTCGTTGCCTTCTCATATGAGGAGACCGTAATCAGATGATAAAAATAATTGCCGTTCAGTGTGCGCGTTGCAGCCACATCTTCATCGCCGGTCGCGTCCGCTTCGCTATCGTCCGACATGCCGTTGCGGTTTTTATCCGTTCCGAACAAGACGTCTTCCGATCCGCCGCGTACAAGCAGGATCTCTTCAATGTTTTCAAAGTCCGCGTTCTTGCACTGATAACCGTCAGAGAGAAGCTGGTAGTATTCGTTCTCCGCACCATTTGAGGACACCTCGCTATCCTCATCTCGCCAGTCGATGATACTGCTGGCTAACTCTTCAGTCATCCCCGGCAACTTCAGCAACATCTCGCGCGAAGCCGAATTGATATTGAGCAGCCCCGCCTCATCCGTCGGCCCGTACGCCATTTCATCCGACCCGTCGCGCGGAATATTCAACACCCAGAAAATCCCCTTGCCTGCAGCGACCGCGTCAAACGATTCATCCGACAACTCCTCGGCATCGCCGCCGGTGCTGTCGAGTTTCGCTTTCACATATTCGATCGCACTCATCGCGGTCATTTCCGCATCCAGATCCGATTCACGATACGCTTCAGCCGTTGCTGATGACTTCACCGACTGGGCAAACACCAGCACCAACCCGCACAACGCCAGCACCAACCACATCATGACGATCAACACACTCCCGCGCGTCCGGCGTTTTTTTCGTAAGAATGCCTTGCTCGTCATTCATCAACCTCTGCAACCTTCACAACCGCTCGGGTTTTCACTCACGTTACCGGTTCACCACCGCGCTCTCAGCTTCTTCTTCAGTCGCACACGGCAGAAGTGTCATGCGCTGAAACGTCACGTCATCTCCGGTCTCTTCATCTTCCAACGTAATCTTGTATAAAACCGCGATTGGCAAAGTGCCTGAACCGCTATCGCTGTCGTCACTATCCTCGCTATCAAACTCATCCGACCAGTCCGAGCCGTCATAAAACGAAACCGAAAATCCCTTCACACCCCGCAGTACCACTTCATCGTCAGGGTCAGGTTCTGTCGCAGCAAGGACATTTGCAACCGTCCGGCGAAACAGGACCGTATCTTCCTTATCCGATTCGCCGTCGTTTTGCTCACCGAGTTCGTACACAACTTTGATGATCCCGCCATAAGGTGTTTGCGGCTCCACCCGCCACGGACGGGTATAAAACGTAAGCACATCGCCTTCGTAATCTCCGCTGTCGGCAGTACTGTCTTCTCCCTCAAAGGTCGGACTCATCTCGCCGCCGGGAGTCGGACAGTTCAGCAGATCCCGGTGGATCATCGTCAGCGCATGCTCAACCTTCCGCATCATCGTCAATTTCCATTCCACCTTTCGGCGGGTTGAAAACGCGATATGAAGTGACGCAAACGCCGCACCGGAAATCATGCAGACAATCGTCATCGCCAACAGCATTTCCATCAGCGTAAAACCACAGTACCGCCGAGGCGAAAGAGTGCGTCCCTTACTCGTCGTCATCGTCGGAGTCCGCTTCATACGCCAACCGAGAAATACTGTAGGTCAGGCTTTCGTCATCCTCACGATATACCGTCAGGATCAGTTCCTTTAGGTCATCGTCTTCCCAATCCGAAACCGTCAGCTGCCAACGATAATCCGGATAGTCGTCAAACGTCCCCTTGGCATCTCCACTCGACCACTCACTGTCTGCGATAATCTCCGCCATACGAAACCGCGCACATTCAGCCAGAGCCCTGCGTTTCAACGCTGTTGACGAAGCTCGGGTGGCAAGCGACACCCCCTGCATCGCCGCAGGCAGAACAATCGCAACCAACAGCAACGCGGCAATCGCCTCGATCAGTGAAAACGTGTGAAGACGCCTGGATCTATTCTTTTTCATTTTCCGCGTCTTCATTATATTCACGGTATCCTTCGCTTGCGCAATCGCAGCGCAGAACAGTCTTTTCCGTTCCATAGGCGACCGTGATCGTCCCTGTATCGCAGGTCATATCCGGATAAAACAGAATCGTCTCCACAGACGACCCGCCAAGCGTTTCCATCTCGACTGTCACGCCTTCGGGAATCACAAAATCTTTTCCGACCGCTTCGGACAAGGTACTGAACTCGCCGTCCTTCATCCGCTCGATCCGGTACACCTCGTCATCATCATCGTCTTCATCAATATACAGCCGGTAAGCCTTGCCTTCAGCAGCCGCACGCGTACTGCAGGTATGCAGCAATGCCAGCATATGTCCGGCGGTATCCTCCGCCTTTCGACCGGAAAAAAATCCGTGCAGACTGGGCGAGGCCATCGCCAGCACCGTACAGGCAATCAGCATCACCAGAACAAGTTCGATCAATGTAAAGCTGGATTGTCCGAAGCGCGTTTTCATCAGTCACGTTCAGCCTCAATTGTTTGCCGCCTGCATATCACCTATTTACTGTCATCCGACCAGTTGACGATATCGTCATCCGTACCGCTTTTGCCGTCGGAGCCGTACGAATACAGGTCGTATCCGTTTTCATTGTGATCGCCTGGGTATTTATAGACATACGAATTTCCCCACGCGTCTTTCGGAATACCTTTCTTGATATACGGCCCGCGCCAATTGGTAATCGATGACGACGGTTCATCAATCAGTGCTTCAAGCCCTTCGTCTGTCGACGGATATTTACCGGTATCGATCTCGTATGAATCCAGCGCAATCTCGAGATTTGCGATATCGGTTTTGGTCGCCGTTTCACGCGCCTGTTCAGAGCGGTTTGTAAACTTCGGCACGACCACCGCCGCCAGGATCGTCAGGATCACCATCACCAGCAGCAGTTCGATCAGGGTAAATGCCTGCGCTCTATTTCTTCGACATGTCTTCATCTTGATTCCTCCTCTATAACCATGATCAATCCAACGCATCTTCATTTGTATTAGCGAACCAGATCCTGCAGCGCGAATACCGGCAGCAGCATCCCGATCACAACCGTTCCCACCATCGCCGCCATAATAAACAGCAGAATCGGTTCAGCCAGCGACACCAGCATCCGAAGTTGCCGGTCGAGTTTTTTCTCAAAGCTGTTGGCAAGGCGATTCAGTTCCTGATGCAAGCGGCCGCTTTCTTCCGCAACGCCGATCATTTCGATGGCTGAAGCAGGAAACATTCCTTTAACATTGCGAAGGCTTTCGCAGAGATATCCGCCGCGCTGCACGGATTCGATACTGTCGTCGACAGCGACCGCAAGCGTCTGGTTACCGATCGCTTCGCGTGCAACCCGCAGCGACTGCAACATCGGCACGCCGCTTTCCAGAAGCGTTCCGAGCGTCCGGCAGAAACGCACCAGCGCAAAACCCGCAGCGACATTCCCCACTCCCGGCGCCCACAAAAGAAACCGTTCTTTCTGCAGTTTGCCGCGCTCTGTAGAAAGGTGCTGCCTGAGCGCTGCCCATCCCAGCACAACTCCAACTGCCAGAACAAAAGTATGGTTGATCATGAAGTTACTGCATGCGACAATATACTGCGTCAACACCGGCAATTGTCCGCCGAGGTTATCGAAGATCGTACTGAAACGAGGAATGAAATAGATCATCAGAAAGATAATGACACCGGTCGCAAGTACTGCCAGCACAGCCGGATAAACAAGCGCAGCAACGATTTTGCCGGACAGGTCTTCCTCGCGCGAGCGGAACTCCGCAATCTGCTCAAGCACTGGCGCCAGAAATCCACCCGTCTCACCAGCACGCACCATCGCCACATACACAGGGCTAAACAGTTTCGAGCGATGCAGAAGTGCATCAGCCAAAGATTTTCCGTCAGCAACTTCGTCGCGGATGCCTTTCCATTCCTCGCGGATCGCAGAGGAAGACGCTTCACGACAGATAATATCAAGTGCGCGGCTTAGCGGTACGCCACTAGACAAAAGACTCGCCAACTCCCGGATAAAGTTTTCGACATCCGCCGCCTTGACCCGCCCGCGAAATAGCTCTCGTTTTTCTCCGGCACCGGCCATCTCTTCCAGCGCAAGCGGACGCAAACCCATGCCCGAAAGCTGGTCGAGCGCCTGCTGCTTTCCTGCTGCCTCAAGGGTACCTGTCATCTTCGCGCCGTCTGCACCGATGGCTTTGTAGGAGAACTTCATCCGCTACTTCTCCTCCGCCGCCGGGGTAACAGGCGCTGCCGAAGCAACACCACCGCGGGCCTCATCCATCGTCACACGGATCAATTCCTCAACCGTCGTCTCACCTCGTTCAAGAACACGCAAGCCATCTTCACGAAGACTGCGCATCCCCTCGCGCCGTGCAATCTTGCGAAGCTCACCGGTTGAAGTCGCTTTCAATGTCTGTTCACGGATCGCATCACTGATCCGCATGAATTCGATAATCGCCGAGCGTCCGGTATGACCAGAACCCTGACAGACAGGGCACCCCTCGCCCGCGTAAAGCGGATAGTCCACCGACATATTCAATTTCAACAACTCGCTTGCCGTCTCCTGCGCCGTCAGCTTCCGTTTGCAGTGCGGGCAAATCAGACGCACAAGCCGCTGCGCCAAAACCGCCTCCAGTGTCGACGCGACCAGATACGGCTCGACGCCCATATCGATCAGACGAGTGATCGCCCCCGGAGCGTCATTCGTATGCAGCGTGCTAAACACAAGGTGGCCGGTCAGCGATGCCTGCACGGCAATCTCGGCTGTCGACATATCGCGGATTTCACCGATCAGCACCACATCAGGGTCGTGACGCAAAATTGAGCGCAAACCCGAAGCAAACGTCAGCCCCGCTTTTTCATTGACCTGAATCTGATTGATGCCGAAGAGATGATATTCGACAGGATCTTCAATCGTAATGATCTTGCGGCTGGTGTCGTTGATCCGTTCAAGAGCCGCGTACAACGTCGTCGTCTTACCGCTACCGGTCGGGCCGGTTACGAGCATGATCCCGTGAGGCTGGCGCAGGACTTCATCAAACCGCGCGCAGTCTGGGTCACTCATCCCGAGTTGCTCAAGCCCTAACATCGCGGAACTTCGGTCAAGCAGACGTAATACCACCGCTTCACCATGAAGCATCGGAATAATCGAAACACGGACGTCAACCTCACGCCCATCGATCCGGAGCTTGATGCGGCCGTCCTGCGGAACACGTTTTTCAGCGATATCCAACTGGCTAATAATTTTCAAACGTGACACAATTGCCGAACGGAACCGGCGCACATCCGGCGGGATCACCGCCTCGCGCAAAATCCCGTCAACGCGATAACGCACGCGAAACTCATGTTCAAACGGTTCAAAGTGAACGTCTGTTGCACGCAAGCCGATCGCTTCAGCCAAGACCTGATTGACAAACCGGATAATCGACGCTTCCTGCGCCTCATCCGACAGGTCGATGTCATCACCAAATTCATCAGCCGACAGCGGAAAATCGTCGTCTCGACTGACAAGCGTCTGCATGGTATCAGCACCCACGCCGAGACTTTCTTTCAGAACTTTATCAATCTGATTTTTATCACCAAGCTGCGCAACCACCAGCCGGCCGCAGGCCATCGACAACTCGTCAAGAGCGGAGCGGTCAAACACCTTCGGCTGCGCAACAACGACCGCACCCTCACGTTCTGCAACCGGCAAAAGGCTGCAGCGCAAAAGTAACCGTGCCGGAAATTTCGCCAGAAATCCCTTATCAGCGACAAGCTCTCCCTGCACGGCATCCATCCCGAAGAACGATGCCACCCGCTGACGCGAATTGTCATCCGCAAGCAAGCCGCTCTCTTCCAGCGCCTCGTCAGGGGCAACCCCCGCATCTAGTGATTGTTTGAGATGAAGCAGGCGGTCTTCGGTAAAACCCCCTGCTTTCCTCAGCCTGTCGGCCAGATTCATTTATTTCTCCAAC
>QKHZ01000054.1 GCA_003249795.1 bacterium
AAGTCACTGATGCCTTATTTTTTCATCTGTCCTGATTTCCAAGCACTTCGTTAAGTACAGTTGTTCCCACGTCTAAGTAATCGTTAATTGTGGTTACCTGTTTGAGGATAAGCCGATACGGTATCCATACTTGTTTTTAATCCATAAAATACTGTTGCTGATTTGACAAAAAGGTTACTTGTGTTATATTTTAAGTAAAACATAAGTAGTACAGGTGGGGGATTTATGAGTAACGGTGGTTATCTTGATATTGCAGACAACATCGAAGAGAAGATTGCCACAGGAATCTGGGCGGTCAATGACAAGCTTCCGGCTACCCGTGCACTTGCACAGGATTATGATGTAACCCCATTAACAATGCAGCGGGCGCTGACAAGGTTAGTAGAGAAAGGCCTGATTCGGAGAACGCCGCGTCAAGGGTCATTTGTCTGTAACAGTCCGATGGCGACGACGATCGGTTTGCTGCTAGGGAAAACGATGTCAAATTTACCGTCACCGTTTTACATGGCGCTGATGGATGAGTTTCAAAAGCAGGCTGGTGATTTTGGTTTTACGACTGCGGAGTATGTGGTTTTTGATCACGCATCAATTTATAACTCAATGAGTGCATTTGAAAAGGATTCCGCCTCAGGAAAATTACGCTGTGTGGTTCCTGTGTATTTTAACGACCTTGCCAGTCGCTGGCTTGATCAGCATCCAAATATTCCGTTTGTAACGGCTCCACGGATTAATTATGAAAAAATCGTGTATCTTGGTCTTTGTCAGTTGATTGAAAAGGGCTATGAATCATTTCTAGTGCTTTCAGCTTTACGTGAACCAGAAATGACCGACTTCGGCCGCGATTTAGGGCGTATGCAGGCGAGTGGGATTCGTAAGGCTTGTCAGAAATATGGTGTTTCAACGGAACAGGTACAACTTGCGTATGCAGCGGATGATGAGGCGGCTGCATATAAAACGGTGAAGTCGCATGTGTCTTCTGACGGATACGTTGGTAACGTTGGAAATAATAAACTCGGGATTGCTGTGTTAAATGATCTTTCTGTTCGTGGGGTTCTGATGGCTCTCTTGGAGGCGGGGCTCAGGATCGGGCATGATGTAGGAATTGTGTGCCATCAAAATGAGGGACTGGAGATCTTTTCGCCGGTGGAGTTAACGCAGATCAAAATCCGTCCAGCGGATCTGGTTCAAATGACTTTGCGTTATATTAAGCAAAATTTGCTTCGCTTAAAGCCTGGGGTGAATCATATCGAGAATGAATTGGTTGAACCGATTTTTGTGGAAGGGAAATCCGTATGAACATTCGCATTCCTTTACGGATTGGTTTGGGCAGGAAGACAAAATTTGTAGGGCGGGGCAGATCTTTGTCGATAAATCGCTTTACGCTGACTGAGCTTTTGGTCGTGATTGCGATTATCGCAATTTTGGCCAGTTTTCTAATGCCATCGTTAAATAAGGCAATCCAAACAGCCCGAGCTGCCGGTTGCATGAATAACCTGCGCCAGATCGGAACGGCAATGTTCAACTATGGGGATGATAATGCGGATTTCACTTCTCCGCAGCGTCGAGGAGCGGATAGTGAATGGAACAATGCAAATGAGCCGCAGTATCAGGTGACCGCATACTTGGGGATTAAGTCTCCGAAGTCGAGTGTATTGTGGTGCCCCTCTGAAGACCGTAGCGGTGCTGGTTGTAGGACAAATATTGGATCTTCATCACATGCTGATTTTACAGCCGCAGACGGAACTAATTACGTTTACTCTTCTTATGCCAGTAGTGTCGTAAGTAATAGTATGTCCGGAATTTTCTGGTGGGGACATACTACACCAATTGTTTCTGTAAAGTTTTCACGCTTACTGCATCCGACCAAAATGCTGATGTTTGCGGAAGGGACGGGGTTCTGGTATTTAAGCCGTTGGCAGCAGTATTTTTATTTACAGCACGGCCGGATCTGCAATCTGCTTTACGCAGATGGCCATGTAGGCGGGGTTGATATGGGCGCGCCTGCAGGAACGACAATGTCGTCAGGGGCATATCCCGCACCATTTTCAACGACAGATGATCTCTGGATGTGGAAGTAACTGACGCAAGACAAGATTATCTGATATTGAATGACTAACCAAACCATTGGTTCGAAGGAGAATTGCATGGCAATTCAGAGATGTGTATTGGCTTTTTCGACATCTGTTTTCATGATTGTGCTTTCGCTGTTTTCGGCTGAGAGTGATGGTGAAGAGCTGACGGTTCAGGGGAACACTGACGTGCAACGGGCTGTGATTCGGCTGGAAAATATATGGAAAGTTCAGCCGGCGACTTCCGTAAATACACCACCAGTGGAGAATGACTGGGGAAAGATGCGAACCCAATCGAATGAATGGCGTTGGGGGCAGGTTGACGGGAAGGGTACGTCATGGGAAAAAACAAAACGTTCAACCGTAAACTCAATCTGGTATGAACAGCGCGTTGAGATTCCTGCTGACTGGCAGGGCCGCTGCATCAAACTGAATTTTGCGCGGATTAATGGCGATGCGATTGTTGTTGTGAATGGGAAACGCATTTCAGAGTTATTGCGTCCGGGAGGAATTGTAGATATTACAGAAGCCGCTGTCGTGGGGAAGGAGAATGTGATCCATGTTTTCTGTACGCGTGATTATACCGATATCAGCCGCGGCTTTGAGCAGGATCTTCTTCGGTATATCTCTCGAACAGGTACATCAAATACGCTGACGATGGATCGGTGGGCTGTGGGGATTGATGGGGGCGTGTTGTTGGAGTCTGTTCCTCTGGCGGCAGATATTTCTGATGTTTTCATTCAGACAAGCTGGCGCAATAAATCGATTACCGTGCAAGTTGAAACAAATACTCGCCAACCGTTGCAGGATGTGCGGATTGCCATAACCGTACGCGATGCAGACGGAAACAGCGTTCTTTCGTTTGAGTCGCCAATAGATAGTTTGCAGGCTGGAGTATCGACAACGACGCTATCAAGCCCTTGGCAAAATCCGGTGACATGGGAGCTTGATGGCGGTGTTGTTTATACTGCCGAAGTATGTCTTCTGCATAACAGGGCTGTTCTCGACCGACCTGAGGATTATACCTTCGGTTTCCGTGAAATCTGGACTGAAGGTCGTGAGTTGATGATGAACGGTCATCCGATCCGGTTGCGCATGACGTTGAATCTCGGGATGTCGGCGGCGTCTTTATCTTTCTTTCGGATGATTGGCTATAATGCTACGTATTTTCAAAACAATCCGAATCTCTGGTGGCGCGATTGGACCGATGCGCCGATTTATGATCACTCATTGTTAGATGAGATGGATCGTCAGGGCTTTGCGGTTTCAATGCCTGCGCCAAACTTGTTTTATCTGCGTGAGAAGCTGATTGATGATTCGGCTGTGCTTGCCGCATTTGAGGCAGAAACCAATTGGTTTGTTCGACAATACCGGAATCATCCGAGTGTTTTGATGTGGACTGTCGGGATGAACACGTATAATCCCCGAGATGCAATTTCTCCACAAGGGATGGGGAGAAGCCGTGTAGAGGGTGAGTATCTTCCAACGATGGAGAAGGTAATTACGACTGCCTGTAATGCTGTAAAGAAATTCGATCCGACCCGTCTTGAGTATTCACATGCAGATGGTAATGTCGGCGATATAGCATCGGCGAATGTGTACCTGAACTTTGCGCCTCTGCAGGAGCGAGAAGAGTGGCCGATGCAATGGGCTGCAAGTGGTGATATGCCGTTTATGGCCGCAGAGTTTGGGCAGCCCTATACCGCAAACTTCTGGAAAGGCAAACGCTTGCTTTTGACTGAGTATATGGCGATGCTTCTTGGTCCCTCTGCCTATCTTTCAGAAACCGATGATGGCTTGGCTAATACAGTTGATCTTGGCCTTGCGAATAACCATCACGGCGCGATGAATAAAGTAGATCTGACGCAATTTCCGGCGTACTGGGATTTTCAACGACTGCTTGTCAGGCAGACAAATAGGGCGTATCGGACGTGGGGTTATAATGCCGGATATGCGTATTGGAATCTGGATACCTGTTATGGAAATCCCCCCGGATTTAATCCGAATAATCGCGGCCAGCATTTCACCCGTTATACGCTGATTAAAGAACCCGTGACATCGGCTCCAGCGTGGGTTAGTCCGAACTTTGCAATTCACCAGCAAGCAAATAAGCCGCTCTTGGCATATGTTGCGGGGACTCCGATTCATACGGACAAAACGCATTCGTTCTATTCCGGTGAAGTGGTCAAAAAGAATGTCGTGCTAGTCTGGGATGGCCCCGGGGTGTGTGACGTGAAACTTGCGTGGAATGCTGGTCCTCAGAAGGAAAATACTGACGGTATAAAAACGCCGGTGTGGGCAAACGGAAACATATCGATGAAAATGATCGCAGGGCAAATAAAATTCGTTCCTATTGAATTTGTTGCGCCCAACGTCAGTGAAAAAACAAATGCACAAATCCGGATTTTCAGTCAACCTGAATGCAAGCATATTGTAAATGATATCTTTGAAATTGAAGTTTTCCCTCTGTTGTCGATGGCAGCGATTAAAAATAATATTAACGCCATCGCTCTCTATGATCCGGCTGGGGAAAGTGCAGAATGGATCAATGGACTCGGATTTAAAACGAAGGAATGGGCTCCGGGTGAAACGCTTGATGGCGTCGATTTGCTGATTTTGGGAAGGCAGTCGCTGCAGCCGGGACGTGCGATGCCGTTTACACCTGAGCAAATTCAACATGGCCTGAAGGTTCTTGTTCTCGAACAAGATGGGCCGGTTTGGAATGGACTCGGGTTTCGTACACAGCAGGTGATGCCGCGGGATGTATTTGTGGCTGATCATTCTTCGGATGTCATCGCAGGATTAACTGATAGGGATTTGCGTTATTGGCGCGGCAGTCCTGATTTGATTTTGGAGGGAAAGAATCCGCCCAGCGAGACGCGTCATGCGCCTAAGTGGACCAACCGGCATGGGGTGTCAACCGTTGAGTTGCAGTGCCCGCGTGCGATCGGTTTTACGCCGGTTCTTAGGTCTGGTTTTGATCTGGATTATACATCCCTCATGAAGTGGTCATACGGAAGCGGGGCTGTCTGGTTCTGTTCGTTGGATCTGACGGGGCGGGTAGGTGCTTCTGCTCAGGATAATATCGATCCCGCCGCCTCTCTGTTAGCGAGTAATTTGATCTCTGCATTATTGTTGACAACTTATGATGCAGGCCGTGCTGCTGCAAGTGCAGGTTATTCACGTTATTCAGAAAAATCCGTTTGTAGCGATGGAGCAGGGGTTTCACTTGTAAAACCGTTTT
>QKHZ01000046.1 GCA_003249795.1 bacterium
ACAAAGCCAAGCAATGCTTGCAGCATAGTGGATTTGCCGCAGCCGGACGGGCCTTTGAGCAGAACCGTTTCACCTGTGTTGACGGAGAAGGAAAAATCGGAAATGACCTCGCGCTCGCCGAAGCGGATAGTGAGGTTTTGCACACGGATGACAGGGTTGTCTTGAGATGCAGGCTCATCCATCTAGGTTACTCTAACGAGTTTGGGAACAGGTTATTGAAATCCGAAAGCGATTCAGGCAGATTGAATCGTAAAGAGCCACCGCCGGCACCGTCATACCCGACAGGATCAGATCGTATCCTTGACGCGGTTATTTTCATCCAGAATCAGCACGCGGGGTTTGAGGGCGCGGGCTTCTTCGTCGGAAACCTGCACGTAGGTAATGACCGTCACGCGGTCGCCGATCATCCCTCGGCGTGCGGCCGGACCATTAAGGCATACGGCTGTGCTTCCTGCAGGGCCTGCGATGGTGTAGGTTTCGAGCCGGTCGCCGTTGTTCATATTGACGACCTGCACTTTCTCGCCGGGCAGGATATCCGCTTTTTCCATCAAGTCGGACGGCAATGTAATCGAGCCGTGATATTCGAGTTCGGTCTCGGTGATGGTGGCCATATGGATCTTGGATTTAAACATGGTACGGTACACGGTTTGCCTCTCTCTCATCCGGCTGTTTTGGTGACACAGGTTGATGCCGGAAATCTCACTTTTTCCTCTACTAGTAGTGTAACCGATTTCTGTGAAAAAGTCCAATCCAACTTGCCGGCACACAAAACGTATGCGTTTAAAGTTGAACCGCCGTGTTTTCTGCGCTTTTCGCTGCATCAAAGAAGTGTAGGAGTAAGCAGAAAAACGAGGAAACATAACCGCGCTGCAGCAGGTAAAAATTACAGACGTGTGAGGCGTGACTGGGCGGTCGACAGGCTTTTGACTCCGCCGATAAAGAACTGAACAATCACTTTGCTGTTACTGGCCGACAGAATTTTTCCTTTGCCGAATGTCGGATGCAGCACGAGGTCACCCGTGCGGAATGTTTTTGGACTCCCACCGCGCGGGGCTGCTGTTGCTGGCGGTGCATCAAAATCATCGGCAAAGGGACTGCTTTCGGCAGATGTCGGAGCATCGTCTCCAAACAGCATATCATCGTCGATGTCATCTGGCATACCATCAGCGTCCGGATCAAATGAAATGCTTTTGCGGAACGGTTGCTTTGCGCCGGTTGTGCTTTTGGCAGCAGCTCCGCCTGAACTGCCGAAGGATGAGCCGGATCGGCGCCCGAACTGTGGTTTTGCATATCGTTTGAAAGAGGATTTCTGATCGCCAAACGGATCGCCCCAATCGTCGTCACCGAACGGATCGAAATCAAGCCCGTCGTTATCGCCAAAAACGGCGCGCTGTCTGGGCTGAGCCATCATTTGCACATCAAGCAGCTGCATCGGGATTTCGCCAAGGAAAGGGCTTGGTGCATTCATCGCAAAACGCCCGTGGGTGAAGCGGCTGCAGGCGTGGGTCAGAAACGCCTGTTTCTCCGCGCGGGTAAGGCCGACATAAAACAGACGCCGTTCCTCTTCCAGCTGGAAGTTGCTGTTCTGCGAGTTCTCATGCGGCAGCAGCCCCTGTTCCATCCCCGCGATAAAGACGTATGGAAATTCCAGACCTTTTGCGCTATGCAGGGTCATGAGGGTGACGGTATCGGCGTTTTCATCAAACGAGTCGATGTCGGCGACAAGTGCCACATCCTCAAGAAACGCGGCAAGGTCTGCGTCGGGGTTTGCATAGGCAAATTCTTCCGCACGCTGCAGCAAACTTTTCATATTGTCGATGCGTTCGTCTGCGCTTTCAGGTTCAGACAAAATCAGGTACTCGCACAGTCCCGATACGTGCAGGACATTGCGCACAGCCTCGCTGACCGGTTTGCGCGGCGTGTCGTTCAACTGCCGACACCATTTGGCAAAGTCCTTCAGTTTCTGGTTCTTTCTGCCGGAATACACTTTGTCAAAATCCGGACGGCACAGGAAAAGGAAGGGCGAACTGTTTGCGCCGTCCATTCCGTCGAGGCGTGCGGTTGCGTTTTCTTCTGTCCCGCCGCCGATGCGTTCGGCCTGTTCGATAATTCCCTGCAAAGTTTTTTCGCCGACACCGGTCGGGCGGCAACCGACAATGCGGGAGAGACTGACGATATCGCGCGGGTTGACCAGAATCTTCAGATGCGCCAGCAGGTCTTTCACTTCACGCCGCTGGTAAAACCGGACGCCACCGACAATCTGGTATGGCGTTCCTGCGCTTAAAAACGCTTCTTCCAGCGCACGCGACTGGGCATTAGTACGGTAAAAGATTGCCATGTCGTTGAGTGGTGCGCCAACGGCGCGAATGTCGCGGATGCGGCCCAAAATCCAGTTGGCTTCGTCGCGGTCACTCTCAAGGCACGCGGCGTGAATTTTTTCGCCTGCATCGTTTTCAGTAAACAGGTCTTTGTCGATGCGCTCGCTGTTGTTGCGAATGACGGCGTTTGCGGCGGCGAGTATATTTTTTGTCGAGCGGTAGTTCTGCTCAAGACGCACGACGCGTGCTTCGGGAAAATCTTTTTTAAAGTCCATGATGTTGCGATAATCTGCCCCGCGCCACGAGTAGATGCTCTGGTCCGGGTCGCCGGTGACATGGACGTTGTGCGCGTCACTGGTAAGCAGGCGCATCAGTTTGTACTGTGTGCGGTTGGTGTCCTGATATTCGTCGATGAGCAGGTATTTGAACCGGTCGTGATAGACTTCTTTCAGACCCGGTACTTTCTCCAGCATCCGCACGGTAAGGATGAGCAGGTCATCGAAATCGACGGCGTTGGTTTTGCGAAGGTATTTTTCATAATCTCGGTAGATATTTGCGATAATCTCGTCTTCATACTTCCCTTCGCCGTAATTATCGGGATCGATCAGATCGCTTTTGGCGCGGCTGATGCGGTCGCTGAGGGTGCGGGGTTTGAAGCGGCTGTCTTCGGTGAGATTGCGGTCTTTGATAAACTGCCGCATGAGAGATTGCTGGTCGTCGGTATCGATAATCGAAAACCCGCCGTTGCGTCCGTCGCCCAGTTTTTCCAGATCGTAACGCAAAAGCCGCGCACAGATCGAGTGGAACGTGCCGACCCAGCGCGGGGTTTCGCCGACAAGCGCCGCAACGCGTTCTTTCATTTCGCCTGCGGCTTTGTTGGTGAAGGTCATGGCCAGAATCTGGTGTGGGCGTACGCCGCTGCGGATCAGGTGCGCAATGCGCCGGGTGACGACCCGTGTTTTACCCGAGCCGGCACCGGCGACCACCAGCATCGGCCCGTCGATATGGGTAACGGCTTCGCGCTGTGGCTCAGTCAGGTTGTCGAGAATATCTTCCGGCATTGATACGGTCCAATTGGATGAATAAAAATCTGTACGCAAGTGGTTCAATTTATGCGCGGAAAAAATCAGGCAAAGCGCCGCCATTTTGCAGCAAGGTATCCCCACACCGCACCGACAACCAATCCACCTCCGTGAGCCATGTTCGCGACTTCTGCACCCGACGCAAAAAAACACAGCACAAACCAGCCCAGCAGAATATACGTATTGATCTTGTCGACAAACAGCCCGCACATCGGGTCGAACTTGCGCCGCACAAGGATGTAACCGAACAGTCCGTAGTTAACGCCGGACATGCCTCCGAAGCGGGGCCCTGCATCCAAAAACTGTGCAGTGTTGCTGAGAATGGCAACGATCAGAACAAGCGCGATCATGAAACGGGAGCCGAGAACGGTTTCGATCTGACGACCGAAAAAGTGCAGCCACATCATATTAAACAGAATGTGCATGAGACCGAAATGCAGAAAGATCGGCGTCACCAGCCTCCACACTTCACCGGACTGCCATGCCGCAATATAGTACGTGTATGATTCACCTGAGCCAAGTCTCAGGCTGTATCCGGATGCATAAAACATTAAGCTCTGAAAGTTTCCATCCTGCGACTGCTGCAAAAAGTAAAACAGGATGCTGATGCCGATCAGGATATAGGTGACCGGTGTCGTGCCTTGCTTGTGGGGATTTTGTTTGATCATCCGGCGGTTGAACTCGTGCTCGAGCTGGTTCTGTTTTTTGACCTCAGCCTCGCGCGCGCCGCGTGCCTGCCGGATTTCGTCCGCGTCCGGATTCTGCGCAAAGGTTGCAGCCAGCTCTTGCGCCTGCTGCATGTGATCCTCATCCATGACCCACACCGCCCAGACGCCAGCGCCGTCTTCTTCCACATCCGAACGGATGCCGGAGTGGGTCAGGTAGTCGCCCAGTGCATGTGCGTTTTTTTCTGAAGAGAATTCAATCAGCTTGCGCATGATTTCCTTTTTATTAGTCTGTCGTCGCGGCGTAGACTTCGGGTCAGCGAAGTGTCAGGCGTTTATATTTGCTGCGGCGGTCCTGCATCAGCGCCGGATTTTCACTCAGCACCTGTTCTTCGTAATCAGCGTAGTTTCCGTTAAACCAACGCACGCGGCCATCGCCCTCAAAGACCAGCAGATGAGTGCAGATGCGGTCGAGGAAAAAGCGGTCGTGACTGATCACCATCGCGCAAGCCGGAAATTCCATCAGCGCCTCTTCCAGAACCCGCAGCGTGTTGACGTCGAGGTCGTTGGTCGGTTCGTCCAGCAGGATCAGGTTGCCGCCGGTCTTGAGCAGCTTCGCCAGATGCACGCGGTTACGTTCACCGCCCGAAAGATTGCCGACCTTTTTCTGCTGCTGTGTGCCGCGGAAGTTAAACCGGCTGACATACGCGCGCGAGTTCAGCTTGCGGTTGGCGAGTGTGACATCGTCAAGTCCGCCGGAAATTTCTTCCCAGATCGTGTTCTCATCATTCAGCGCGTCACGGTTCTGGTCAACGTACGAGAGGCTGACGGTCTGGCCGATTTCGACTTCGCCCTCATCCGGCGTTTCCTGTCCCATGATCATGCGGAACATCGTGGTCTTACCCGCGCCGTTTGGCCCGACAATCCCGACGATTCCGCCGCGCGGCAACTCAAACGACAGGTCGTCGATCAGCGTCACGTCGCGGAAGCCTTTTTTCACGCCTTTGAACTCAAGGACTTTGTCGCCGAGTTTCGGTCCCGGCGGAACCTGGATCATGACATCGTCTGTACGGACTTCAAACTGCTGGCTTAAGAGCTGGTCGTAACGCTCCGCGCGGGCCTTGCCTTTTTTCTGCTTGGCGCGCTGTCCGCCCTTGAGCCATTCGTACTCGTTCTTGAGCATCCGCTGGCGTTCAGACTCTTTCTTCTCGGCAACACGAAGGCGCTCTGCCTTCTGCACGAGCCAGTCGGAGTAGCTGCCTTCGTAAGGGATGCCTTTGGCCTGATTGATTTCAAGAATCCACTTGGTGATGTGGTCTAAGAAATACCGGTCGTGCGTGACGATGATGACGGTGCCGGGATAGTCGCGCAGTTGCGCTTCAAGCCACGAGATCGTTTCTGCGTCGAGGTGGTTGGTCGGTTCGTCCAACAGCAGCATGTCCGGCTTTGAAAGAAGCGCTTGGCAAAGAGCAACGCGTCTGCGTTCACCCCCTGAAAGCATGTTCACGTCCGCATCATCCGGCGGAAGCACCAGAGCGTCGGCAGCGATATCGAGTTGGCGGTCGATTTCCCACGCGTCGGTAGCGTCGATCTTTTCCTGAAGCCGGTCCATCTCGGCCATCAGTTTTTCCATTTCGTCGTCGTCGACTCCGCTACCCATGAGGGTGCCGATCTCTTCGTAACGAGCGAGCATGTCTTTAATCGGTTTGACAGCTTCTTCCAGATTCTCGCGGACGTTTTTCTCCGGGTTCAGTCGCGGCTCTTGTGGCACCATGAGTACGGTCGCGTTTTTCGCCAGCTCCACTTCGCCGTGGATATCCTTGTCGATACCTGCCATGATGCGCAGCAAGGTTGACTTGCCCGCACCGTTTTCGCCGACGATACCGATCTTCGCGCCCAGATAAAAAGAGAGCGAGATGTCGTCGAGAATCGGCTTTTCGTCGTATTCTTTATGCAGGTGTTTTACAGAACAAACAATCGGCGGCATAAAACCCTTTCTACGCGGTTATCTATAATATAAATCGTTTCAATTGTATTAATGAATGAAGTCGCATGCAGCTTATCGTACAGGTGTTGGGGGTTTTGTGCAAGACCCGGCTTGATTTTGCTGCTTGGGGATGTTTTAAGGCGTTTCAGGTAATCGATAAAAAGAAAACCGGACAGGATTGCCTATCCGGTGGTTTATTGCAGAAAATAAATTTATTTAATTCGAATCTGCATTCAAACGCGTTGCAGGTCAAGCCGTATTCATCCGCCCTGCACCATGTCGATAATTGAAACCAGTTCGTCATGTTCGGGCACACGGCCCATGACCCGGACGGCGTCGTCAATCACCAGAGCTGGTGTCAGCGTAACGCCGTGCATCATGATCTCGGTCGCGTCGGTTTCCATGCGGAGGGTGTAAGCTGCCTTGAGCTCGTCAGCGGCTGCCTTTGTTCCCTCATACAGATCTTTGCCCTGTTCTTCGTTTTTCGCGAGTACGATCAGTTCTTTCATGTGCGCATCCTCCATCCGGAGATTGCCCGGATATATTTATCTGGTTTATCCAACGGTTTTAACGATAGCCAAATGCAGGGAGAATGTCATTACTTTTCCAGCGCCGCACGTACCGATTTTTCAAAATCTGCATACAGCGGTAAAATCTGCTCATACGCCTGTGTTGCGGTGCTATTCGGGACAAAAGATTCGGCTGCCTCTTCCTGAAATGGTGAAAGAATTTCTGCCCAGCTTACGCCTCGGATCTCGTCTTTTGTGTTGTTTGAAACCTGAGACTGATACCAACCGTATGCGCCCATGAGAGCCGCGCCAAGCCCTGCTCCGCCTGTATTTTTTCGGCGGATCACGCTGCAACCGTGAACGTCGGCCATGACCTGCAGAATCTCTTTGTTGCGGCTGGCTCCGCCAGTTGCGAGAATAGATTTCGGTCGTGTTCCCATCCACTCGGAATGCAGTCGCATCGACATCATCTGTGCTTCGACAACGCCGCGGATATTCTCCGCTGCATCATTTTCGTTGATCCCGTTACGGTAGACACCTGCGTTCAGTACGCACGGGGTAATCTCCGGGAAAAACCACGGCAGCAGAAAATGGCCGTTATTGCCGGGAGGGGTGATTTGCATCGCACGTGAAAAACCATCCCAGTCGAGGTTAAAGATCTTTGCCATTTTTTCGCGCGCAAGCGATCCGTTTTTAAAACAGATCAGGCTCATGTAATCGCCGCTTGGCGCGACAAAAACGTGACCGGCCGCTTCAGGATCGGTATGGCAGTTTTTCATACAGCCGAAATATGTGTCGCTTGTGCCGAGGCTGATGGCGGCAACATCTTCGTTGACAATCCCGAGAGCGATCAGGCTGCATGGGTTATCTCCTGAAAAGACCGTCACCAGCGTCGTTTTCGCAAAACCGTATTTGTGTGCAAAGTAAGGGCTGATTGTACTAAACACCGTTGTCGCCGGTGCGAGTGATGGCAGGCGTTTTTGCAGATCCGGTGCTGTTGCCGGCAGCGCGGTTTGATGCCACATGCGTGTTTGGATATTCATCAGGTTCATCCCTGCACCGTCACCGTAGTCGATCGGGCTGATTGTGCCTGAGAGGATCGAGGCAATGAACGAACTGACCAATGCGATATGTGCGGTGCGTGCGTAGTTATCGGGTTCGGATTTATAAAACTTCCGGATTTGCGGGCCGGTAAACCGCTCAATCGGTCCTGATCCTGTTGCGATGGAGACTTCTTTGGCGCTTCCGAAAGCTGCGGCCAATTCATAACATTCTGTAGATGTTGACGAGTCCATCCAGATCGGGCTGGTCGGGCGCGTGAGTGCGGGTTTGATCTGCATAGCAAGTGTTTTGCCTGCGGATAATCCGGCCAGGATCTGAGGCCAGTTCTCTCCCAGATAGACTGATCCGTGTTGTTGGCCTGATCCGCCGATGGCGAGAATTTGTGACAGCGGTGCGCCGTCGTCCTTCATCTTCTGCAGCAACAAATCGAGCGCTTCTGCCCACATTAATGGCGGAGCATGGACAACAGCCGGATCGCTTCCGATCAGCGCGCCGCTTTCAGTTTCGTACTGCGGCAGGTCTTTCTCAAAGTTAACCGAAGCCTCATACACGACGTTTCCGGCTGACAAATCGATTATCGTTGCGCTCAGACTCTGGGTGCTTGCGTCGATACCAAGAAACAGCTCCGGCATCTCTGTTACTCCTTTTGTTGTAATTATTATGATGTACCTTTTTTATATTGCAGAGAACATGAATTTCAAAATAAAGGATCGGGAAATTGCCATAAAAGCACGTTTGTTCTATAAAAGAGCATAATGCGAGTGCTGAAAGACCTTATCCGGAAAGGAACCGATGGATAGCGATCATTTGAATGAGTCGGAAAAACACCAAGGCAATCTGTTCGAAAATCTTGTCCCTCTTGAAAATGGGGAGGAGCGGATCGATTGTTTACTGGAGGCTTGTAACTTGCTGCCGATAAACGGCGAAAATAATCTAAAAATTGAGCGAATTGTGTCGGACGGCCACGCCAGCCCTGAAGGGTTCTGGTATGACCAGCCGCAAAGCGAGTGGGTCGTGGTGTTATCGGGAAGCGCGGTGCTGACCGTGGAAGGCAAGCCTTCGCAGACAATGAACCCGGGCGACTGGATCAACCTGCCAGCCCATACCCGCCATCGTGTCGAGTCGACTGCAAGGGGAACTGTCTGGCTTGCGGTGCATTACCCGGAACAGAGTCACCAGGTCTGAGCAGAAAGGGAATAGAACATGTTAACAGGCCGTGAAATGATGTTGGATACGGATGAGACAATCGATTCGCATTTATACGATCTCGGCAGAGAGTTATATAAACAGGAGAAATATGCCGAAGCGCTGTATTATTTCGAACTGTCAGCAAAGATGGTTTCTCATTATAAAACGCTGGAACTTTTAGGTGAATGCTATGATAAATGCGGCCGCGAAGCAGAGGCGATCTCAGCGCTTGCCGCTTCAGTATGTCTGAAAAAACAACCACGGGCGCGTATTCTGTTGGCTGAAATTCTGATCAATTCTAAAGATGTTCATGGCGAATGTGATATGATTGAACGGCTTTTGCGTGAAGCACTGGTTACGCAACCGACCAATCGAAAAGCAAATGAACTGTTAAAACAGAATGAAGAACTGCGCAAAAAAGAACTGTCGCAAGGATATTAAAAATACCTTCTTTTGCAAAACTATATAAAAAAAGCGTCCCGCCTTTATCTCTGGCAGGACGCTTTAGCTAAATCTTTTTCACCCTATTTAAGACAACTGAGCGTAAAAATTATTCGATGATGGTGACCGGGCCTTCGGCAGTTGCGCCTTCGCCTGAATCAACTGCGCTATCTTCGGTCGTGTCGCTTTCGTCAGCAGGCTCGACATCGGTGATCGCCATCACGCTCATCAGGCCGCTTGCAGCCGGATCGATATAGATTTCAACTCGGCGGTTGCGGGCTTTGCCGTCAGCCGATTTGTTGTCGGCAACCGGAAGCAGTTCGCCCCAGCCACTCGGGTACATCAGCTTTTCATCATAGCCGTCTTTCTTCAGTTCATTCATAACCGACAGCGCACGCATCACCGACAGGTGGCGGTTGTCGCGAATGCCGAACTTCTTCGAGTGGCGGATCGGGTCGGAATCGGTGTGGCCGACAATCAACAGCGTCAGGTTCTCGTCCTTCATGATGTCATAGAACTGTTTAAGCGCTGCACGGGATGCTTCGCGCAGTTCAAACTGGCCCGACGGGAAGAAATAGTCACCCGGCAGCAGCAGACGGTTGCCTACCAGCGTTCCACCAAGGCGTTCAGCAAGCAGTTCCAGCTGGCTTTCGACCTTTTTGGTCAGCTTGACCTTGCTCTGCAGGTTGCGCAGCGCTTCTTTCAGAGCTTCGATCTGGCGTTCTTTCTTGCGCAGTTCGATTTCGACGGTACCGTCAACAGTGCCCTTGGCTTCGAGCTGACGCATCAGTTCACGGTTTTCTTCGTTATACTTCATGATGATGTGGTTCAGGCGGCGGTTTTCATCCTGCAACGACTGAACCTGCGGATCCGGACGGCAGCCACCGGCAAACCCCAACCCGGCCAGCAGCACAAGCATCCCTGCAACCCGCGAACGCATTCCCATGACTTTCATGGTGATCTCCTGTTTTTTATAATCGCACTGTGACTTTTGTTATCAAGTCTGACTTATTATCACCAGGCCTGTCGTTGTCACCGCGCACCAATCTAACTGACTCTGCGGAACCGTCCGCTTTTCTTTATAATCGCGCCATAACTTTTGCTTGAAGATCCCGGCTTATCTTCGCCAGACCTGTTATTGCTACTCTGCGCCAATCATTACGATGATACAGAATCTTCCGCAGAAGAATCCCTTATCCCCTAGTTTCCGGATTTATCAGGTTTCTTTCAATCTTTTTCAAAAAAAGCAGAAAAATAAATATGGCGCCCGTTTGGTACGGACGCCATAGAAATAACACTTGGTGGAGAAAAAAGGCGTCCCGGCCGGTCAATTTGCCCAACCGCCATCGGTCACTTCGCCGGTTTTTCCTCTTCTTTCTTTTCAGCCGGTTTTTCTTCCGGTTTCTCTTCTTTCTTTGTTTCTTTTACTTCTTCCGGCTTTGTTTCCGCATTTTCAGCAGGTTTTGCGGTTTCGTCTTTTTTCTCTGCTTCTTTTGCCGGTTCACCTTCGGCAGGCTTTGCATCATCAGCCGGTTTTGCCTCATCCGTCTTTTCCGGAGCAGGCGCAGGGGCAGCCGGTTTTGCCTTCGGCATGGTTGCGCGGATACGAGCCTGTTCGACGAGATCCGCTTTACCAATCAGCATCGGCTCACCCCACAGATCTTTGAAAAACGCCGTATTTGCCGGACCGCTGAATGCGGGGATAATTACCGGGGCGCCTTTGGGGGTTTCCGTGCTGGGTGAATCCGCACCGTGGGTGGTTTCGCCAAAACCAAGCATCGCCACATATAGCAGCGCCGGGTAGATCATGATAATTACCAGTGCTGCCGGTGCAATCAGGCTGACCATTGTCAGAGCACTCGGTTTGTCTGCGGCTGCAGCTGCATGGAACGCAGCATGACGTGTTCTCATGCTGCCTGCAGAAACCGGCTTGCTGTCGCCCTGACGGTGTCCTGCACCAGCGCGGGTTTTCGGCTTATCTTCTTCGATGAGAAGCTCGTCCTGATCAATCAGCTGGGTATGTTCGCTTTCGTCAAGGTCGCTCTCTGCGTCGACAATCATGGTTGCCGTTGCATCCTGATCGTTTACTGCGGTTGCAGCCGTGAGGTCGTCGTCTTCAAAAACGATTTCCTCGGTTCCCAAGCCGCTGTCGCTGTCGGACAATTCGACCAGCGGTTCTTCTTCCAGCGCCGGTGTCAGATCTTCAGTCTGCGCCTGCAGCAAGGGTTCTTCATCGTCGATTGCGACAGTGGCCATGGAGTCTTCTTCGTCACTGCCGTCAAGGGCGAGGATGTCGCCGGTATCGGGAACATTTTCATCGATATCCATGTCGATCAGATCATCTGCAGCGCCTACGCTTTCCTCTTCGTCAATCAATTCAATCGATTCGGAAGAGACGACCGTATCCGGTACGGGCTCAGCTTCGATCACAGCAGCAGCTTCGCCGCCACCGTTTGTGCCATAGTCTGCAACCTCGGATTTTTTGAATTTCATCTCGCGGTTGATACGATAGGCGCGAAGGACATTGCTGGCGACCAGATCCAGCAGGTCTTCTTCTTTCATGTTCAGAAGCTTCGTTGCTTCTTCGAATGTGATATATTCTTCTTCTGACACGTGTTTGAACCTCTCTTCAAGCCGGATTAAGCCGGCGCTATGGTCTGTTCGGATCTCGATAAACGTTTTGCTGTGTTATTGTTGAATCTATTCGTCCAGTTTGCGGAGTTCTTTTGCACCGTCATCAGCAGCCTTCTTGGCGTCTTTCACCGAGATGCCGCCATCCCTGAGTTCATCAACAAGGCCGAGGTCATATTTATAGTAACGGCCAGCGCGCAGGGAGAACTTGCTGGATTTATAGCTGTAGAATGCCAGATTTTTGGTTGCGGTGTTAATCAGGAACAGATTGTCACCCGAAGCGACGGCAAGTACCCCGTCCCCGGAAGCGGTGTCGCTAGCGACTGCAGCCGGCAGGCCAAGGCTGGAGAGATCAGGTGTTTTGTGGTTTCCGAAGACCGCAACAGCCAGCAGTGCAACGATAACACCCAACAGGAAGAGCTTGATTTTTTCCGCCATGACCATGAACTTCTCCTTTGTGCATGTAATTTACCAGAGTGGCAAGCCGCACGCCTGCCAAGTGGCGATAGTATAAAACCGCGATTTCCCACGGGCAAGCAAGATTTCTCGGCCGCAGAGAGTTCGCACAGTAGTCGTATCGTCCGGATTTGTGCGCATCTTTACAGAAACCCGCAAATCTCGGTGAGACGAGAAAACAGTTGTGCGTGGGTTTCTTACGGGAAAATGCGGGTTTCTTTCATGATTTTATCTTTTTAATATATATTGCAAAGATTTATCCGGCACGGTTGGCCTTGCGGCAGCCAGCAGGTGTTTACCGGTAAACTTTTCAAGCAAAGTTGATGGTTCCTGTTGTTTTCGGGACGGAAAGATGGCCGCGCGGGGGTGGTGTTAGGCAAGGATGCGCTGTTTTCACTAAGAATACCGGTACGGGCAAGTGAGTGATTTGCGTAGCCTTTGCCGGAGTTGGGAGGCTTGATTCAGTCTTTTTCTTGTATTGGAACCATCACAAAGATGAACCCTTCGGCAAATTTCAACGTATAAAAAATAGGAACCCGGGCAGAGATCAAATGGGAGAATCGTATGCGAATATGGATCGATTGGGATAGGCGATTGACCGGCAGGGGAGTTTTTGTATGGATGCTTTTGCTCAGTTTGCTTCTTGGCGTTCTGCCGACGATCCGCGCGGACGACCCGCCGACAGAATACCCGACTCTGAAAGGGATCTGTTCGATGAAGTCGGAAGACATTGAGCCGTACCGTGTTTCAAGTGATGCCCTGAAAGAGATAGTTGCGCGGTTAAAAACAAATCCGTGTGAAGAAACCTATGTCGCGTTTGTCAACCTGCTTTGCCGGTATGCAGAGCTGCCGTCGGATTATGAAACGATTCTTGCGCAATTTCGCAGAAACGGAATCGATCAGATTTCTTTTAGCGTTCAAGTCGGTGAAAATCGGGAATATGATATTACCGTTTCTGAAGAAACGCGGATTATTACTTCACGCGGCATTCTTACCTCGGAACAAAATGACAAACGGCCTCCATTGCTGACACAAAAGAATTTAACGGACAAGCAGATTGCCGCGTTGTTTCTGAATTTCTGCAAGCTGGAACATACTTCATTGGAGGGGCAAAGTCTTTGGTTTGCGTGTTTTGGTAAACAGACAACTGTCATAAAAAGCTTTTTCAGTGTTTTGCCAACCACACTTACAAATACTTGGCTTGCCGATAAAAGGAACGGGGATATATTGCTTCGTCATCCGTATCATGTGATGCATATTTGTCGAGGCGAATTTCCAAGACTCACATCACCTGAAAAAGAGTTCCCAACATTTTTCAAGTCTTTTGCCCGTCTTTGGCATGATGAAAACGTTGTCCTGATTTCGGGAACCACGGATATTCCAAAGTATGACAGCTGTGCTCTTGATGATGATATCGAGCCGGCTGTGCGGCCATTCTTTGTCAGTGAAAACGCGAAAGAGCCGGGAAAGAAAAACACCTATGCAATCGTTGCGTATGGCTATCAGAAAATCGGTGGGGTTGTGTACCGCTATCGGTTCGTCTTTGATGAAAATGGAGAATTGTGTTCATATCCCCGCTGTGCCGAGGTTGGCCGTAATATTGGTGATGCGCAATATTATGATTAAAAGTAGGCGATGGTTTTGCAGATTGCGTTAGCCGTCGACGTGGGTGCGGGGGAGGATCCAGTTGAGAAGCGCCGGACACCAGCGCTTGGCAAGAACCCCCATTACCTCAAACCCGCCGACAAGGACTTCCGGCTTTCTTGCGGCAACCGCTTTGACGATCTTCTTTGCACAGATTTCCGGCGACATCCCGCGTGCCTGTCCCGCGTCCAGCCGCCCGTGCTTGCTGCCGTCAGCCTCAAACGCGTTCGCTGAAACATTGGTGCGAATATAGCCCGGAACCACCATCGTCACGCGGATGTTGTCGCCCACATGCTCCATCCGGATCGAATCGAAATAGCCGTGCAGCGCGTGTTTGCTGGCGGCGTAGCTGCTGCGGTACTGTGCGCCGAACTTGCCCATCACGCTGCTGATGACGACGAAGTGTCCGCTGCCTTGCCTGACCATCGACGGAAGCAACTCTTTTGTGATCGCCACGGCGCCGAAGAAGTTGGTCGACATGATTGTTTCAGTGATCTCCATCTTCGTGTCGATGGCGCGGCTGCGCTGGCTGACGCCGCCGTTATGGATCATGATATCAACCCGCCCGAATGCGGCCAGTGCTTCTTTGGTGCGGGAGGGAAGTTCCAGCGTTGACGACAGATCCAGCGGCAGGATTTTGACGTTCTCTTTGTCACACGGCAGATTGCGCCGCACGGCTTCGAGCTTGTCGATCGACCGGGCTGAGAGGATAAGCCGAGCGCCGAATGTTGCGAGAGTAAACGCCAGCGCTTCGCCGATGCCGCTGCTGGCGCCGGTAATCCAGACAACTTTGCCGTTAAAGTAGTCTTTATTCATGGGGATCAATCCACCTCCGAAGATTCAACTGCGTCTATGCATAGCAGACAGACAGCCGGTAGCTTCCTTCGCTCCTTGAAACAAAATAATCATCATCGTCGCTCATTCTGAATGCCTGAAATGATTCGGCAAACTTGCCGTTATGTAAGGACAGATGATACTCATCGTCCTCGTCGTCTTGTGAAATAAATTCGACACATACATTCTGATCAAACGTAAACGATACAATATTTTCCTGTATTCTTTCTGTGTTGTATGACAGAAGCCGAAGGCCAATCAGATCCTTTTTCATTTGGTCAAGATCCGCTTTCCTGTCGTTGAAAAATTCGTGAATTACATGATCATCCCGGATCACCCTCCATAAACCGCTAAAAAAGAGCGTAACATCGCCGGTCTGAATTCGTGACTTCGTCGTTCTGTAATTCAAAGGGCCGAACTCAAGAAACAGAGGCTCGCCATATCCAAGCCAGACATTCGAAACGGTCATCTGCATCGCAAGGTTTATGAAGTCCCGCGCCTGTTCGTCTGTAAGTGGAAACGTTTCCTGAGGCATCGAGCCGTATCCTTGTTTATCTATCCGTTTCGGTGAACGTTTCCGAAGTATTTTCTGCCGCCGCGAATTTTCCCTGCAATGAACTGAGGCGGACGCTCAGGATCGCGAGGTCTGCGGGAGACACGCCGCTGATCTTGCTTGCCTGCCCGAGTGTTTCTGGGCGGATCTTTTTCAGCTTCTCCCGCGCTTCATTACTTAATCCCTGCACCAGATCATAATCAAAGGTGTCGGTAATCCTCAGGTGCAGGCTCTTGTCCACGCGTTTGATTTGCGCAAGGTTCCGCTGCAGGTATCCGTCATACCGGCAGGCGATGCGCAGTTGTTCTGCCACCCTCTCACTTAGTCCGGCCGCCCAGCCGCCAGCCATCGGCAACACGTCTGTCCACTCCATCTTGGGATTGCGCAGGTGCTGTGCGATGGTCTTGCCCTCATGAAACAGCTTTGCGGCGGTTGCGACAGCGTCGTCAACTTCCTTCTGTAACCGCTCGGCACGCTCAGCCCGTGCGTCATCAACCAGTCCCAGTTCTTTTGCCACCGGCGTCAGGCGAAGGTCTGCGTTGTCCTGCCGCAGCAGCAGCCGGTACTCCGCACGGCTTGTAAACAGCCGGTACGGTTCATTTGTGCCGCGGGTAACGAGGTCGTCAACGAGTACGCCGATATACGCCTGATCACGGCGCAGCCGGAAAGGCGGACGCTGCTGCACGGCAAGTGCCGCGTTAATGCCGGCAATCAAGCCTTGCGCACCGGCTTCTTCGTAGCCTGAGGTGCCGTTCATCTGTCCTGCACAATACAGGCCTGCGATCTTTTTTGTTTCCAAGGTATCGCGCAGCGCCGACGGGCAGATGGCGTCATATTCGACGGCGTAGCCAAAGCGCATGAACTCGGCTTTTTCCAGCCCCGGAATCGAGTGCACCATCTTCACCTGCGCCTCGGGGTCGATACTGGTGGCAAGCCCGTTCAGATAGACTTCTTCGGTGTAGCGGCCTTCGGGCTCGACGAAGATGTGATGCTTGTCCTTGTCGGGAAAGCGCGCAACCTTCAACTCGAACGACGGGCAGTAGCGTGGCCCAACTCCTTCGATCTGTCCGTTAAACAGCGGCGTCGATTCAAGGATGTCGGCGACCATCTGCTGCGTTTCAGGTGTTGTCCAGGTCGCATAGCACGGCACCTGCTCGACTTCAAGTTTTCGGGTCAGGAAACTGAACGGTACGGGAGATTCGTCGCCGGGTTGGATTGTCATACGGTCGTAATCGAGTGACGATGACAATACGCGCGGGCAGGTGCCGGTCTTCAGCCGCATCAGCGGCAAGCCGAGTGTTGTCAGACTTCCACTGATCTCCTCGGCTGCAGGTTCACCAAAGCGCCCGCCCGGAGCCTGGTGGCTGCCGATATGTGTTTTTCCGCGCGGGAATGTTCCTGTACAGACGACAACAGCCTTGCAGGCAATCTCGAGGCCGATGGCTGTGCGCACACCGACAACGCGCTCGTTTTCCGTGACGATTTCAACTACGCGATCCTGCAGCATCCGTACGCCGGGACTGGTTTCAAGAAACCGTTTCATCCAGTGCTGGTATGCCCATTTGTCCGCCTGCGCACGCGGGCTTTGTACAGCGGGGCCTTTTGACGAGTTGAGCATGCGGAACTGGATGCCGGTGGCGTCAGTAGCAAGCGCCATCGCTCCGCCCATCGCGTCGATCTCTCGGACAAGCTGACCTTTGGCAAGGCCGCCGATTGCGGGATTACAACTCATCTGTGCGACGGTATCGAGTGCCATCGTGATCAGCAGTGCGTCACAGCCGAGGCGCGCTATAGCCAGAGCCGCTTCACAACCGGCGTGTCCTGCGCCGATAATCACGACATCCGCCGCGCGGATCGCATTCTTTATATATGGAGTAGAACTGTCATTCATCAAGATACTCATTTTTCATGGTTCAAACCAAAATCAGGCGGATGGTCACTATACACGCTGTCTGATTCGGATGCAATCATTGGATTGTTCTTGCCGAAACAAAAGCGGATGACTGATACACTGAACTGCAATAATGCACATACTGCATCAATTCTTTCATTTGTCTGAAATTCGGTAAAAATACTTTATTTCTGCATTGAAGTTGTACGGGTTTATTCAATAATAAACAAAGAATCAGCCGATAAGAGACATGCAGCACTGGGTTTTACTCAGATATATAATGCCTGCTTGCCGCATTTTGAAACACAAGCATGCCAAAAAAGGAAATACCATGTTACAGGCTGGGGAATGCGATGCGTTAAAGCTGATTGTATGCAAGGCACTTCTTTGTGCTGTTCAAAAAACAACATTTACTCCGCAAAAGCCCGGCACTGATCTGTCCGCACTTTATGTGAAATCCGGTTGCTTTGTGACGTATAAAACCGGTGGCGAACTGCGCGGCTGTCTTGGTTGTTTTACCACAGACCAGCCTCTTTACGAAACCGTCAGTCAATACGCCACGTGGTCGGCAACTGAAGACCCACGCTTTGTCAGAAACCGGCTGAAGAAAGAAGATCTGCCCGAAGTCGACTTTGATATCTCTGTTCTATCGCCGCTCAAGCCGTGTGTGCATCCTGAATCAATCCGGCTGGGAACCGATGGCATTTTTCTGCGTTCAGCCGGACGCTCTGGTTGTTTTCTTCCGCAGGTGGCAACAGAACAGGACTGGACAGTTGCCGAATTCTGGGGCTACTGCTGTTCGCACAAAGCCGGCCTTCCGTTTGAAGCATGGAAAACGGATATGGTTGAAAAGTTTACTTTTACCGCGGAAGTCATCGAAGGCCATTGGCAGCAACCTGAAGAATAATTTAACCGTTAACGCATCAGATTATAATTTGTATATCGTACATAATAGAAATTCATCAATACCGAAACGAAAGCGACTTATTTGACTTCACTTGACCGCCCCCGCCTGATTCTGACACGCGCTGCTTCTGAGCAGAGACAACGCGAGTTTTCTTCGTGTGATCAAGCAAAGAATATAGTCGTGCTGATGAGCGGCGGCGTAGACAGTAGCGTTGCCGCAAGCCTGCTGCTCGAGCAGGGGTTTATCGTAACCGGGCTGACCATGCAGGTGCCAATTCTGGCCGACGGCGTTTCATCCAATGCCGTTAATGATGCATCTGCCCTCTGTGAACAACTGGGCATTGCACATTACAGCATTGACGTGTCGGATGACTTTCATGCGTGTGTTGTCCAGCCGTTTCAGCGCGATTATTTTGCAGGCCGTACACCCAACCCGTGTGTCGACTGCAATGCCCGCATCAAGTTCGGACTGCTGTGGGATCTTGCTGAAAAAGAACTCGGTATTGCAAACATTGCAACCGGTCACTATGCACTGGTTGTGCGTGAGAATGGGAAAACCTTTTTGCGCCGCGGCCTCAATCATCAAAAAGATCAGACCTATTTTCTCTATGGAATTCCGGCAACCCGTCTGCCGCATTTTTATCTACCGCTGATGGCGAAAGAAAAAGATGAGGTCAGAAAAATGGCGCAGGCGCGCGGACTCAGCGTTGCGCAAAAAACGGAGAGCATGGATATTTGCTTTGCCGCAGAAGGCGACTATCGAACGATTCTGCCCAAGGACGCACCGACCGCTCCCGGCGATTTTCTGGATCATACCGGAAAAGTCGTCGGCCGTCACGAAGGGATTCAGCACTACACCGTCGGCCAGCGCAAAGGATTGGGCATTGCGCTTGGCTATCCGGCTTA
>QKHZ01000017.1 GCA_003249795.1 bacterium
ATGCGAAATCAGATGAATCACCAGAGCGACCGGATTGCCCTGAGCCCACGCGCTTGTTGCGGGATTCCCATACCATTCATTCAGGATATACTCAAGGCTGAGACCTGCAAACACGCCGCGCAAAAATAGGACCACCGTCAGCCCCATTGCGGCAATGCCAAGAATAATTCCTGTCTTCATCGTGACCGGATGCACCAGAACGCGCAACTCATGCAAAAAACGCACGCCCCCAATTTCCTCCGCATTTTCTTTTTGCTTCAAAAAGAAAGAAAACGTCAGACCCCAGAGCAGAAGCGCACTCAGCACCAGCGGAAACCCGCCATCGGCAAACAGCTGCAGTAGCGTATTGTGCGCGCGCCGCACCGACCAAGCCCAGACAGCCCTGAACTCACCATAGCGCTGACCAAAGTTATCAAGGCCGACGCCCGCGAGGGGATAAGCCGCTCCCATCCGGGCGGCAGCATCCCAATACCCAAGACGAACACCGACATGCGTATTCAACAGAGTCCTTACTGACTGCACTTTCTCAGGCAACTTCTCTTGCGGCAGCGCGACACAAAAAATACCACCAACGCATAGGCACAACGCAATAATCAACCCAACAAAGCACACCCGGTTTGAATACGAAACCACCGGCCGACGCAAGCGAGGAATCAACCCGGCAGTCCAAAGCACCGCCCCTGCCGTCAGCGCCAGGGTCATACTCTTACTGGCCATCAGCGTGATCCCCGCGCCGACTCCTGCAAAAACGCCAAGTCCGGACAGGAACAACACAGCGTCCCACGCTTTAATCGCCACGCTTTTCAACGTCGATTGCGACATGATATCATGCTGATCCTGTGCATCATCAAGCGCATGATTCGGTGAGATTGCCCTTCCGCTTTTATTCAGATAGACAAGAACAGCGACATGCAGAAGAAATGCAACAAGTGTACCTGCTTTACTGCCGGTATACGCCGCTGTGCACACCGTCATAAACAACAGAAGGGAAGACAGGTTCCGGTACGTTGAGCGCGCCGCCAGAATCAGTGAAAACGGTGAGAGCAACAGCAATGCCGCCGCCATTGCATTGGGATAGCCATAAGGGCCGGGAATCCGATCGCTATCGATCCGCGCATTGAACAATTTCTGATGCAACGCATCAGAGCCGACCGTCGCGCCAACCAGATCAGGTTTTGCCTGCATGACCGACCGGAAATATTCCACTCCAAAACCGCGCTGGTATAAGCCGTACACACAAAGCAGCGCAAGGCTGCCGCCCAGCATCGAAAGCAGCATTCGCCGCAATGGGCTGTTGCGCGCAAGATCCGCGATCAGAAAAAATCCGATCAGGTCGATTCCGTAACAGGCGGCCATATCCGCAGCAGGTTGCCACGCGCCATCAGCGGCCGCCTTCCACAACGAAAGCAACATGCAACCGGTAAAGATCCCGACAGCGGCAAGTATCCGTTTGGACGGAATCCAGCAAGTGCCGGACATCATCCACCGCGTCATGCGAAGGCAGAGCGCAAACAGCAGCAGAACGTGACAGAAGACTGTCTCCGGCTCAATCGGCGCAGCGCCGTTAGCAAGCGGCCGTAGCGCAACCGACACACCGAGACACACAACCGTCAGACGGTCAAGCAGCGGGATCAGCCCCGGCTCAGCCGGTACAGGCGATTGATTGATTCTCATGCGGTTACCGTCAGCTTCCATTCGGTGCAGCGCTCCAGTTTCTCAGGAATGGCGCGGATGCCAAGCCCGGGTTCATCACCAAGCGGTTTTCCTGTCCCGAAGTATCCGGCCGGCCCCCCGCGAAACGGATCTCCTTTCAGCAGCACCCGCGGAAAACCATATTCAACATGCCGCAACGGCGCCGCCTGCAGACACGCCCGACCCGCCGCCGCCATCAGCGACGTTTCGCCAACCAAGACACCGAGATGGATATCGATACCATGTTTCTGTGCCAGACGCGAGAGTGCGCGCATGCCGGAAAACCCGCCGACTTTTGCAGGCCGCAGGTTCCAGAGTTTTGCCGACTTCAGACTGACAAGGTGCTTGGCGTCATCCAATGTGCAGAGCGATTCATCGGCCATTACCGGCATGTTTCCCTCATCCTGCACAACCGCAAGGTCTGTCGGACTTCCTGGCGGGATCGGTTGCTCCACAGACGAAACGCCGAACTCTGCAAACTTCCGCATCGCCAGAATCGCCTCCATCGGCGTAAAGGCAGCGTTACAATCAACGCGCAGGTCGCAGGCATTCCCGATCACCGCACGTACCGCTTCAACCCGAGCGGCATCTTCATCCGGATGGGAAATACCGACTTTTAATTTGAACTCTTTAAACCCGAGACGTTTGAACCAGACCGCCGAACGCTTCACAGTATTAAGACTTCCACCGCCAAGCGGAGCCGTTAGTTTTACTGAACTTGCCGGGCCGTGCCATATTTGTGATATCGATTTACCTGCCGACTGCGACCACGCATCAAACACCGCGATATCAAGCCCCGCATACGACCCGGTCTTGCGCGCGGCATCGGCCTGCAGGTACACCGGCTCCATCGCAGCAAACACCGACGACGGCTCTTCAGCCGGATCGGGCAGCCACAAGCCTTTGACTTTCGGCCACCACAGTTCGAGCAGATCGCGCCGTGCGGTCTCCAGCGTTTCACCAGTCAGATATTTTCGGGGTAAAACCTCGCCATAACCGACATGTCCGGTATCCGTCATGACACGGACAATCAGGTTGTTGGCAATCGAACGCTCCGCAAGCGCGTGCTTGAACGAAAAACGCATGGGAATGGCGACCTGTCGCAACTGCATTTCCACCAACCGCATGCTTAGCTCTTTTCGTTCACACGGTCAGCCGAGGCTGCCGCACTTTTCGACGCCGCATTCAGGACGCTCCGGTTTGATTCTTCCACCATCCGGCAAAGCTGATCATTGGCGGGTGTTGCCACGCCGCAGGATTTTCCGGCTTCGGCAACGGCACCGTTAATTTCGTCGATCTCGGTCAAGCCGCGTTTACGGCGGAAGTCCTGCGCCATGGAACTGACGGTCTTCGTCTCGCGCGCGGTAATCTTTGCCAGAACAGGACGCACGCATCCTGCCGGTAAGCGGCACAGTCGCGCCATCTTCCGCACCGGATAGCCGGGAAGGTCAACCGGTGCAATCCCCATCCCGCGCATGACTGCAAATCCTTCCTTGAGCGCACGCACCGCCAGCATCCCGTACTCAGGATGGGCAAGGATCTCAGCCGTAGGCAGTCCCGTAACAGCATTGAGCGCGTTAAATGCGACGTTTAACATCAGCTTCGACCACTTGACTCCAGCCGGATTTTTAGAGTGCAATCCGGTCTCGATCATCGCGCGCGAAAAGATCGTCCGCCATACGGCCGCGGCAACCGGCCCGTCTCCCTGCACAACACCGCCCATCACCCCGCCGCGATCGGTTGTCCAGTGAATCTCACCGGGCGCGGCAAAATCGAGGTACGCGCAGATCGCACCGCACAGGATCGTCTGATGGGGGAAGGTTTCGGCAATCCGCTTGTCATTACCGATCCCGTTCTGCAGACTCATCAGGATCGTGTTATACCCGACCAGCGGCTTGACCTGCTGAAGAGCAGCGTCAGTGTCAAAACTTTTCACAGCAAAGATAATCAGATCCGCCTGCGCACTGATTGCCGCGGGGTTCGTCACTGCGATCAGGTGCGACTTCACTGTCCGCGTGCCGTGGCCGAGTTTGATTTTCAACCCGTCCGTATTCACCGCATCCACATGCGCCTGACGGCCGACCAGCGTCACCGAATTTCCGGCCAGAGCAAGGACACCGCCGACAGCACTTCCGACAGCACCCGCGCCCATCACGACGACATGCTTTCCCGTCGGCTGAATTTTCGACGACTGCACCATCTCGGCAATGTCACGTGCAACTCCCGACGGGTCCTCAAAGACAAGCGAGTGCGCCGCGCCCGGGTAGTGGCGGATCGTCGCGTTTGCCTGAGCAAGCAGCGATTCAGTCGCGTAGTTATCAATCATCGCATCGCGACCGGCAAGCAAAACCTGCGTCGGCGGAATGCCGCGGCGACCGATGTTCTGCTTGATAAAGGTTCGCATCTTCAGGCTCTCGAAACAAAAGGATGCAGAAACGTTGCGCGTCCGGTGCGGGTCGTTCTGAATATATTCGGCTTTGTCTTTGCGTGCGGTGAAATGGTCAACCTTCAGTGCCAGCGGAACAAGTTCGTGCTTGCTGCTGGAAAGAACACTTTTTGCCACCCGCAGTTTCTGCAGAAGATGCAGGTCTATCTGTGGCAGAATTCCCGGCGCAATCAGCGTGACCGACTCAAACAGAATCCCCCGCCGAAGCGCCGCGTACATCGCCAGCATCCCGCCCCACGAAAGCCCTGCCAAGTGTACGCGATCATACTGCGCGCGCAACCGGGTCGCAATCTTCTCCAGCTGCCCCAGCGCGTCGTCATAACTGTCCAGATGCCCACGCGAGCCCGGACTCTGTCCCCATCCGCTGCGGTCGTAGGCAAAGCAGGCCAGTCCCTGACGCTGCAACTGTGCGCCAAGTTCGTCAAACCACTCCGAATGGCTCTCGACTCCGTGCAGGCACAAGACGACATCGTGCGCACCCGGCACAGGCCACAGCCGCGTAAAGACGTTTTCATCAGGATTGAGGGTGACGGTCTCTGTTTTCATGCCCTAAGCGTAACCGATCTCGTGATCTCTGTAAAGCCCAGACAACGGATGTTTCTGCGGCAACGAATCCGCCGTTAATTATCTGCGGCTAATCGCCGTCGGAATACAACTCTTCGTCGGAAATCTCGGTCGCCGAAGCCGCATCGTTCATCGGAATATCTTCCGCTCTCATCAGGGAGTCGACGACAAGCACTTGCGCCGGTTTGTCCGGATTATAGAGAATACCGACCGGAGTCGCCGTGTCCATCTTGCGCCGTGCAAGCCGGACCTCATCCCGATACGCATTGTATGTCGAGACCTGCGGCCCGAGTTCCGTATCATACGAAACCGTGACCTTGTAGCGGCGGGCATTGTTGACCGTAACGTTGGTCTGCTTCACTTCCGTAACCTGCCCTGCCCCGAGCGATCCGTTCACCAGCAGATTGTGCTTTTGCCTGCGGGTACGGAACACATACCACAGCCCGTACAGCGGAATGATTTCAAAGATGATCACAAACGCCCCACCATATCCGAATGGATTGCGCGAGGCCCCTTTCACGCGGTTGATCCAGGGAAGATCAGCGACGTACTCGACCATCACGCTGCTGCCGATTTTCGGTTGTTTATTTTGCGCGCAACTCCAGCCTTTTTCCAGCCCACCGTTTGGCGGCTGAAATTCGTAGTATGCGTCATAGATCGTATTGTTATTATACTTTGCACTGCGTTTATGAACATGCGTGACCTTGCCGATCACCGTCGCAGGCGTTCCCAAGTCCAGCGCAAGTTCCTGCAGATGCCACGGGAAAAAGACATACTGAAAAATACTGCAAAAGCAAAGAACCATCGTAAGCATGATATAGCCGAAACCGATTGAGCTAGCGGTTTCTTTCCAGATTCTGCGTGGAATCTGGCGCGGAACCGGCTGCCCTAGAAATTCAAGCAACTCTTCAGACGGTATGCCCATTGATCTTCCTGACTATTGTCTAACCGTTTTCAAGATACAAATAGACTGGTTAATGTCGATGAAACACGATTTGCCTTCTCGCTGCCCACTCAAGCCGCCTCAGTATACCAGCCCCGCCCGATCACGACAAGAGATCTTCTGAGGCGGTAGACGGTTCCGGATCTTGTTTCCTAAAAATACCTCTGAATAGAAAACGGACAAAAAAGGAATGACACCTCATACGAACGACGATAACCTGTTAATCAACAAGAACATACCCCATAAAAAAAGGACCCAAGCCGTAGCCTGAGTCCTGATTGAACATTGCGAAAAGCCACTGATTTTTGGCGCCGCGTTACTCCGATTCACTTCCGCGACAGTTCAAAATACACCGTCGGATACTTGGCCGTATCGAGCGTAATCTGCGCTTTACCGTCTTTGACCACAAACGGGATCTCTGCGATGCGGCTTCCGTCAAGGGCAAGGGCATACAGTTTCATCCCCTCAACCTTCGGCGACTTGACCGCAACCGCAAACGCACCCGTCTGCAATAACAGTGGTGCCGTCCCCTTATTGATCCGCTCGACCTGATTAGCGTCGACAAATGACATCCCCGTATTCAGGACATTGGTCGCGACAATCAGCAGCAACCGGTCTGCTTGCGTGATTGGCTTGTCGCCATCGATTGCGCTGAGGCTGATATTGGACCGGCGGTTCGAACCGATGACTTCAAGTGCAGGCAGATTTACCGTCGTACCCGCTTCGGCGGCGATACCTTGCGTGCGCTCTGTATTCACCTGCAGAAAATGTTTCTTCGTATCCATATAGATCTCGCCGGTGGCGCTTTCATAAATGCCATCCTTCTCGGAAGTCCGGTTGGACGCAGCGATGACGTTGCGTTGCTTGAGCTGCGTGAGAACCGAGTCGAAATCGAATCCTGAGTTTGGCGAGTCGATGATATTGGTATCCGCTCTGCGCACAGCTGTCTTTGAACCGCCCACACGGTTGAACAAAACCTCCCCGTCTTTGACAGGATCATTTGTCAGATCAACCGAGGTCTTCGCCAGCAGCCCCAGTTTCATCTGCGTTGCATTGATACTCTCGGTCACTTCGCCATTGGCGACAGCCTGCTCAGGGTTCATCTTGATGCGGAAGGAGCAATTCGGCGTCTTTGCATCTTCACGGCGATACACAAGCGCGGTGAGAAGTTCCGAAGCGCGGCTGATCGGATCATGCCGGATCTCGAACGGCGTGAGTGCGCAGTTCTCGTTTGTCGTCACCTGCATGAAAAAGCCGGTCAGAACATCGAGGTCGTTAAGCGCACTGTACGCGCCCATCACCAACCCCTGTTCATAACGATATTTATTCCAGAACACATGACCATGCTCTGACACGTCATAGGGTTTGCCGTACATGCGTGAGGCCAGAAACGTCCGGATAATATTCAGCGCTGATCCGACTGAACTGTCCTGCGCGTTTTTGCCGCCTTTTTCCGGCCCAGAAGACCCGAAGGGGTGGGCATGGTAGCCATTCTGCATGACAAAGTCCGCTGAGCGACGGATGCCGACATGACGCATGGAACGTCCCATGCAGTAGTTGGTCACATAGCCTTTAAAACAGATCTTTTTCAGCTCCGCCTTCTGCCAGTCCAGAAGTCCGCGCTCCTGTGAAGTAACAAACGCAGCCTTATCCTGTTGCATCGGGCCGGCCATCTGACGCCCCAGCGGAATGAAGGTGTTGATATCCTCAAAGTTGGTGAGTCCGTCAGCGTCTTTTACCCATGCGGCTTTGAGCACCTCGAACGTCTTATACTTCTCTTGCAGATATTGCCTCCACAGCGGCGCATAACGGTCGTCAGCACGCATAAAGTAAAATTCAAGTTCATTGTTACAGTCAATACCGACTACTCCAGGATCGTCCAGCAGGCGGGTCTTGGTATACGGATTGATATGGGTCAACTGCACCTGCACCCAGTGCAACCAGCTCTCACGATGTTTCGGATCCAGAAAAATCGAATACGCTTTTTTTCGCGGGTCACTCCAGACATTACAGTAATCATAACCTGCAGTCCAGTCGTTCACCGAAAGGATGATATAAACCCCGTTGCGCTTCAGCTCCGCATACAGCCAGTCCTGCAGGTCTTCCCGTTCCGGATCATTTTCAAACGCTTTCTGTTTTGATGTACGCGCCTGCGGCCACCAGCGGATCATGTTATACCCGTTGCGGCGCATCTGCTCTGCGTACGCGGTGATCTGCTCTTTGGTCGAGCACTCGGCAGGAACACCAAAATATTTATCAAAATCCCGTCCCGTGCCGATCGCCATGAAGCGAACAGTTTTTGCAGGATTGTCTTCAAACGCGAAGTGCCCGTCCTTATTGATGATCACGCGCCCGTGAGAACCGGTCGGTTCATTCGGAAAAAGCGCGCCAATGTCGATCGCACTGCCTGCCTTGGCAGCCTGCACAACCGATTGCGGCAGCGGCTTCCAGACGTCGTCTTCCTTCATGACAAGACCGCGCTGTTCCGGTTGTTCATAACGATTGTCGGAGATATTCGCCGCCAGAACCAGCCACATCGCCGTTGCAGCCGGCTCATGCTTCAGCATTACTTTTTTGATCACGCCGAATCCTTCTGGAATCGCAAAGCGCGAGACATAAACCGCCCCCAGCGAACCTCCTGCCGGAAACTGTGCTCCGATCCATGCATTTTCACCGGCTTTCGCCCGATACCACTCCATCGCGTCTTTTCCAAAAATCACGTCGAGGACAGCAGCGTCCCCCTTTTCATTTTCCAGAACGACAGAGCCGATCGGCGTATTTTCTTCCTGATCCCACGCAGTGGCATGCAGAAGATAAATATACTTCCCGCTCGTGTTGACTTCAGCAACCGCCTCATTGACGCCTCCGGGAAGTTTCTGGCAGGCGAATACGGTGACCGCTTTGCCTTGATTTTTTGCCGGATCAATAATCCGAAACGGAACATTTCCAAACACCCTGTTCTGAATCGGAAAAGACCGGGCGTCATAGGCTGAACCGCCATCATGCCAGCCACCCTTGCCGTCGCCTGCGATCTCATCCCTGAAGTCCATGTTTGCCGCTTGCGGAAACGTGATCAATGTGTCGCCGGATTCTACCTTGATGTTCCGAAACTGGACGATCCCACGGGCGTTGCTGATTCCGATTGTAAACAGCAGATGCGTCGCATATTCCGGCACATCAACGACCTTGCTCAGTTTCTTCCAGCCACTAGCCTTTGTGCCGATGTGGCAGTGATCATAACCGTATCCTTCGTGTCCTGTTTCATACGGAAACCACATCGAAAATTCGCCACCGCCCCACTTGGCCGTCTCCACCGCACTCAGTACGCGCGCTTCGCCTGAGAACGCAACCTTCTTGCCACTCACCTGCTTCTTGGATAGCTGGAATACAACATTGCTTTTCGGCTCAACATTCGGATCGTCGGGTACGGTGAATTCGACTACGCAGCTTCCATCATCGAGTTTAACAATCTTCGACAGCTCTGAATTGCGGCTGTACACGCCAGACAGATCTTTCTCCGAGTCCATCGGCCTATCCAGAATAATCCCGTCGCAATATGCGCAGCAATTTGCCAGCAACAAGATGGCGATCAGCACGAGATGCTTCATCATGGTTCTCCTAACAAGATTTATCGAAATAACCTGAGCATGACCAGTCATCGCCTGAAAGGCAGACAGCTCTCTTTTATTTAACAAACGTAAGCCCATGCACAATGCTTCACGAAAGCAGTGTATTGCTTATGGCTTATTTTGAATGAACAGAGACCTTGCACACCCCAACAGCATTCCACCAAACAGGGGTTATTGATACGGATACCAGTGCTTATTCTTGTCGGCAACAACCGCGCAGGTGTTGCCGGCAACATGCCCGTCAATGTAGGACGTGTTAACGATCTGCCCATTGCCGTGCCGGAACGCGATATACCCCGGGCTGGCAAAAACCGTACTCCCGCTAGCCATAGTCGGGTAATTTCCGTACGTTGCCCACCCAGTCAGATCAACAGTCTGGTTTGCAGGCACCCGTCCGCCTGCCGGATACTCAAGAAATAAGAACTTATTTGACGGCGATCTCACCAGCCCCTCTTTAATCACGCGCGGAGTCGTCCACGAACCCGCAGGAGTACCTGTACCGATATAGGTTGAACTCCAGTACAACATGCCATAGCAAAACTTTACGCTCCGAAAACCGGGACGATAAGCCCAGTGTGACGAATCCAACTCTGCGATTGAAATACCGTCGAGAGAATTCGGACAAAGAAAGTCTTTTGACCAATGATTATAGCACCACGAGTTCGGATTATACGCAACGCCGAGGTAATCCAGATACTCCAGATTGAACTCGAAATCCATCAGCATCTGGACCCCGTCACAGACAGGGGTAAACATCCCGTTGTTGTTTGACGAATACATCGCCATCGCCAACCCCATCATCCGCATGGAGTTTGCACATTTGACCTGATAGGACGCCTCCTTCGCTTTGCGCAGAGCCGGCATCAGCATCGCCGCCAGAATGCTGATAATCGCCATCACGACCAAAAGCTCGACAAGAGTGAAGCGAGTCGCATGATTCCGGTTTGTCAACATAGATACTCCTCGCAAATACAAGATATGGCGAACGGTTTACATATACTTTACATTATGTTTGTTTCTTTGTCAAACTACATTGACCTCATTTTTCTTTAGCCCCAAAAACAAAGCCCGTATTCATAAATCCCCTTATTAAAATATTTCTATATCCACGTAATCCTGTTATATTTGCAGTCATTTAAAAAAATTACCTGCACCAAAACGCGCGAAAAAATCAACCTTACATTATCAAATAAACCAGTTTGACAATATATGTATTTTATTGTAATGTATATGTATAAATCAAACAAGGAATGTAAACATTCCCGACGTTATTCAACATAATTTCGGTATAACTGACTCAGCCAAGGAAATCACAGATGGAACAACCGGCAAAACGTCTTCAGGCAATCTCGACTCCTGATTATATGCGTATCCGAAAATATGTTATGACCCTGATCAACAGCAATGTGCAGGCTCCGGCAAAGCTGCCCCCGATGGAGGAGATTGCCCAGCAGTTCGGCGTCACCCGCATGACCGTGCACAAGGCACTGAAAGACCTGATCCGCGACAAATACCTGATCTCCCGCAAGGGCGTCGGCACGTTTATCAACACCCCGTTTATAAAAAACAATATTTTCAACACAGAGGAACCACACTATCAGATCGCCGTCATCGTTGGTGAAGGCAAGCATTGCTTTTACGATATCTTTTATTGGGAGCATGTCGCTGCTGTCGGATCGGCAATTGCGCTTAAGGGACATCAGGTCAATGTCGTGAATCTGCTTTCGGTCAAACCCGACGAGATGATCAAGGAGCTGCGCAACAACTTCGTCGATGCTGCGATCTGGATCGATGCCGGCGTCGCCTCGATTGAAGTCATGCATTCTTTACACAAAGAGAAGTTCCCCGTCGTCTCGGTACACAAGTATCTCGACAACATCAATTCCGTCGGGATGGACTACGCCGCACACGCTACCGAGATCGGCAAGCAATTACTGGAAGAGGGCCGGAAAAATCTTGTCTTTGCCGGTATTGAAGGTGTGAAAGTAATCCAATCGCAATTGGATGCACTGAAACAGGTCTATGAAGAAAGCGGCTCGCCGCTGAACCACCGGCTGATTTTGCGAAAGCCCGACCAGATGAAACAGGAGTTGCGAACCATTCTGGACTTTGGCGTCGAAGTGCAGGCGCTGTATGTGACAGGCCCGTTTCTTCATGTGTTACTACCGGTACTTCAGGAGTTCAAACTCGATCTCCAGCAGACGTGCCGGGTTGTTTGCGAGCCCTTTGATGTGCCGCAGAATGACGACACCTTTGCCGGTTTGATTCGCGAATACCAATTTGACTCAGAAGCACGTTTGGCGATGAGCATGGTCGAGCGGATGATCCGGGACAAGGATTTTCGAGTTGAAACGCACGCGGTTCCGTTCCAGTTGCGCCAGATAAACCTCGACACAACAACAGAACAATAATCTGTTTTGCGCAAATGCACATCCAATTGAATATTCAACAAATCCCCTATTCTAAGGATCAATGAAAACATGGATACCTTTTTATCAGCAACAGCATTTACTTCGTCGTTTAAAAACCCGCAAGCCACATATAGGGACATGCCGTTCTGGGGTTGGAACGGCCGGCTGGACCGCGAGCAGATTATCCGGCAAATTGGCATTTTTGAAACGATGGGCATGGGCGGTTTTCATATCCACGCACGCTCCGGCCTCTCGACTCCGTATCTGGGCACTGAATTCATGCAGATGGTGAAACTCAGTATCTCCGAAGCGAAGAAGCGCGGACTCTATGCGTGGCTCTATGATGAGGACCGCTATCCGTCCGGATATGCAGGCGGCAAAGTCACTGAAGATCCTGAGATGATCGGCCGGTCGTTACGGATTTCTGCAACGCCACTGAACCAGCCGAATCAACAGGACCAAATCGAAAACGGCACGTACGAGAATGAGAAGAAATTACTGGCATGTTATCTGATCCGGCAGGATGACGAGGGAAAGCTGATCGATTATCATTTGTGTAAACCAAATGATCCGGCACCAGATGGCTACCGGATGATCTATTGCGAAAAAGTTTTGAATCAATCATCAACGTGGTTCAACAACAGCGCCTATTTCGACGGCTTAAACCCCAAAGCGACTCGTCGTTTTCTTCAGACAACCCATCAAGCATACGCAGAAACTTCCGGTGAAGATTTCGGCGTGACTGTCCCCGGTATCTTCACTGACGAACCGACCCATGGCTCATATAATTTGCCGAGAACGGCAACGGACCCAGACTTTGTCGCAAAGTTGCCGTACACAGACTCGCTTCCTGAGAGTTACAAAGCCGAATACGATGAGGATGTGTTTGCCACATTGCCGGAAGTTATTTTTGAAAAGACAGAAGGCTATTCACGCGCACGCTATCGCTATCATGCGCACACGGCAAAGCTATTTGAACTCGGATTTTCAAAACAGATCGGAACGTGGTGTAACGAACATGGACTTCTGTTTTCCGGACACTTTTATGGAGAAGGAACGCTGGAGTCACAGACTTCTTGCACGGGCGATATGATGCGGCATTACCGGTATTTTGGTGTGCCATGCATCGACATGCTTTGCGATTCGATCGAACTGAACACGGTCAAACAATGCCAAAGCGCCAGCCGACAATGTGGAAAGAACCGGATCGGCTCGGAACTTGACGGCGTAACGGACTGGGACTTTCCGTTCTTCTGCCACAAAGGCCATGGCGACTGGCAGGCGGCAATGGGAATCAACTTCAGAATTCCGCACCACGCGCTGATGTCGCTTGGGGGTGAAGCCAAACGGGACTATCCGGCCTCAATCGGTGAACAATCGCCTTGGTTTGAAAAATATCCGGTTGTCGCCGACCACTTCGCACGGGTCAATGTCGCGATGTGTGCAGGAAAGCCCTGCTGCCGGATCGGCGTAATCCATCCCGTCGAATCGTTCTGGCTCGCGTACGGCCCGAAAGAGCAGACCGTCCTTGCGCAAAAACAGATGGAAGATGATTTTCAAAAACTCACCGCGTCGTTGCTTTACGGGTTGCTTGATTTCGATTTTATCGCAGAAAGTTTGCTGGACGAACAGGAACCACACGCTGAAAACGGAAAACTTGCTGTCGGCCATATGGAATATGAAGCCGTTGTCGTTCCGCCGTGTTTGACGCTGCGGCAATCAACGCTAAACGTGCTGACTGCGTGCGCGGATAATGGCGTGCGCGTGATTTTTGCAGGAGATCCGCCTGCGCTGGTAGACGCTGGTCCGAATAACGCGGTCGCTTCGCTTGCGAAAAGATGCAGACAGATTCCATTTTCAACGCAGGCGCTCTTCGAAGAGTTAAAACATTGCCGTGACCTTACCGTGATCAACAAAAATTCGTCAACACCAGCAAAAAGCCTGCTCTATCAACTGCGGATTGAAGACGATGGTTCCCGCCTTCTTTTCATCGCGAATACAGACCGGATCGGAACCATTTTCCCCGCTGAGATCCGGCTCCGAGGTTCGTGGCAGGTTCATGAACTGGACACCGCAAGCGGCACTTTCACGCCGCGCAAAGCGGTCACCAAAGCTGATACAACAACATTTTCATTTTGTTTTCATCCGCATGGACACCTGCTGCTGCGCCTGACTCCATCGCACGAAAGCCGCGGAGAACCGTTCCCGACGCCGTCCTATTTATCCGGACGTACAGAAGAAACGATTGTGACAAGGATTCAGGGACAAAAAATCCCCGTGACATTGACAGAGTCGAATGTCCTGCCGCTGGATCTGGCTGAATGGCGCTTTGGCAATGAAGAATCATGGCGCAGTCGTGACGAGGTTTTACGGATTGACGATTCGGTTCGAAGTGCACTCGGGCTTGCAGCACGAAGCGGCATGTGTGCCCAGCCTTGGAGCCTGCCGGAATCGAACAACGTTTACGGAAACGTTTCATTGCGTTTTCAATTTGAAAGTAAAATCGCGCTTGATTCGGTGGAACTCGCCGGTGAACAACTTGGGCAATGGCAGTGTATTCTTGATGATAATCCGATTTTTCTCACACTCAACGGGTACTGGTGTGATCAGGCAATTGAAAAAGCATCGCTTCCTTTTCTTGAGTCAGGTGTGCATACGCTCGTCATGCAACGGCGTTACCAGATGGACTCCGTGATTGAACCATTTTACCTGCTGGGCGATTTCGGAGTGACCGTTGCGGCAGACAGCACACGAATCACAGAGCCTGTAAAAACGCTGTCATGGGGCGATATCACAAGGCAGGGACTTCCGTTTTACGGCGGAAATCTTGTTTATCACACAACATTCGAGCTGCAGGAAGAGCGGGATGTCACACTGCGAGTCCCGTCTCGCATGACAGGCGGCGGTGTGCCGACAGAAATCCGCGACAATCACGCTACGCGTGAAATTGACTTTGCAGGATTCCGCGGTACAATTGCCAGTATTACGCTTGACGGGCAACAGAAAGGCGATATCGCATTCGCACCGTTTGAACTTCCGCTCGGGCAGATGCAACAAGGCAGGCACAAGCTGACGATCACGCTCTACACCAGCCGCCGCAATTGTCTCGGCGCATTGCATCAGGCGTTTCGCACAACGGTTGCGGGGCCGTCAATCTGGAGAACAAAAGGCGATGAATTCTGTTACGACTACCGCATCTTCGCAAACGGGATCCTCGTCAGCCCACTGCTTGTTCAAGAATCGTGAACGCTCGTGCTCAGGTAATAATAGAAAATAACTGCTTCGCTGTAATTCAGATAAAGCTGTCACTCTGAGAAAAGGAAAACACGATATGATGAGTCAAACGCAAAGCAAATTCCTGACGAAACGAAATTCTGTCGGACTATCATTCTGCATCGCAATCGTTGCATGCCTGTTGCTTTTGGGGATATGTAGAAATGCCAACGCGGAAGAGGCTAAGCCATTCTGTGACGGCGACCGCGTTTGTTTTATAGGTGACAGCATCACGCATATCGGAAGCTATCATACGCAGATCGCACTTTTTTATCTTACCCGTTACCCGCAAATGAAACTGGAGGTCAACAACTATGGAATCAGCGGCGACACCGCAGCTGGTGCCGTGAGGAGATACTCCTGGGACATTGCCCCTGCAAAAGCAACGGTCGCAACTGTCATGCTCGGGATGAATGACGTCGGCCGCGGTCTCTATTCGAGCGGAAAAGAAGGGCCAGATATTGAGAAGCGCAAAGCAAACGCCATTGAAAGCAACCGATCCAATATGGAGAAACTTGCTGAACTTCTCACCCAAGACGGCGTACGTATCATTTTCATCACGCCTTCACTCTTTGACCAAACCGGAAATCAGGAGGGCGACAAATCCGTCGGTGTAAACGATGCGTTAAAATGCTGCGGCGACGCAGATCGGATTCTGGCAAAGAAATTCAATGCCGGACTTGTCGACTTCAACGGCCCGATGGAAAAAATCAATCTCGCAGAACAGCAGAAGAACCCCGACTTCACCCTGATCGGCAGAGACCGCGTCCACCCCGGCGCCGTCGGAAATATGGTGATGGCCTATCTGTTTCTCAAGTCACAGAGCGTTTCACCTGTCGTGTCGGCGATACACATTAACGCCGATACAACTGCAATCACCAGGCAGGAAAACTGCACCGTGAGTTCCGTCACCAAACAAGACAATGGATTGACGTTTGACTGCATCGAAAACGCGCTGCCATTTCCCATTTCTTCCGCCGCCCAAAAAGCCATGGGACTTGTTCCGTTGTTGGATGAGCTCAACCAAGAAGTTCTCACAATCGACGGGCTGGCTGACGGCGAATTCAAGCTTTTGATCGACGGGACTGAGGTTTTTCAGGGGTCAGCAACTGCATTTGCACATGGCGTGAATCTGGCATTACTGCAACAGACGCCGCAGTACCAGCAAGCGCTGAAGGTCGAAACGTCACTCAAGAAACGTGAAAGCGTTGTTATGAAACTTCGCACCATCGCACATTGCTATCACCTCTGGCTGTGGAATATTGAAGACCATTCCCCGGAAGCCGAAAAGATTGTTCTTAATAAAAAACTGGATGAATTGAATAAAAAAGGAGACGGATTTGCAAAATACTGCATCAATCTGATCAATAAATATTTGGAATACCAACCGCAACAAGATACGATTGCTGCAGAAGCAGACGCTTTGTACACACAGGCGTGCAACGACAGACAACCGGTTGTACATCATTATACCGTAATCAAAAAATAGACCCAGTATACCGCAAGACTGACATACAAACCGCAACACGGCTTATCGTGTTGCGGTTTTCGTTTTGACAATCTGCAATTTAATTCAAACAGCCCCATAGGCAATCATAACGATCCCGGATATTAGTATTCCCAATGCCGACCACGACGTTCATGAGGATTTGCAGCGATAATAAAAACGGTTGAGCAAAAAGAAAACAGCAATAGATAATCCCTGTCCGGCCGGGTAGCCAATTGATGCGTAACCGTTCAACGCCAACAGACCCAGGCTTTTGTAAAAGCAGTAAAGCGCCGCATGATTATAAACACCGAAGCACAACGCCGCCACGAATACGTTGCGGTTTACATCGGGCTTTTTTTTCATAAAAAGCAGGCCACTCATAACCGCCGCCAGAACAATTCCCGACTGGGTCAGACACATCCGCAATAACGGTGCTACCCCCGCCTCAGGAAAAAAGGACGGAAAGCGGGCAAGGTATTGCGCCGTGCCCGAAAGAAAAAAAGCCCAAAAGGCAAACAGCAACCATCCTCTTCCTTCGACGCGCATTTCCGTTTTGAAAACGAAAACAAAACCAGTGCCAATAAAATCAAAACCATACCGCCGATTCGAAACCCATCGGCCACTTCACGAAAAATCAGTGTGCCCATCAGAAACGGCATGACCAGCGAACTTTGGGTAATCCCCCACACAACGCCGCCATTACCGTTTGCATTGCCTTGTGCACACATTTCACCATGAGATAGTTTACGCATCCAGCCGCAAGCACCACGACAACCGCAAACGAAATAGCCTTATTCTGGGGTAATCGCTGAAAGCAGACCACCCCACGACAACCAAAACCATAACAGCCGAAATCGAAATAACGATATCAATAGCGAATTTTCCTGGACGTTTCCGCGATGACAAACGCCAGCCCTGCCCACATGATTCCGGTTGCGGCAAGTAGAAGAATTCCTATCAGCATTATTTATCTTCCGCATAATCAGGAACACTTTCAGCCATCCCGCGATTATCTGCCGACCCTTCAGAAAGCAAGCCGGTTGCAGCCCAGTTCAACGAACGCTCAAGCGTCAGCTCATTCTCCCGCGCTCCATCAATGACTTCTGCAAATTCATTGAACATAACCCCGACGCCTTCATTGTAAACGCCATAGCGTTGCACATCTGAATCATGAAGCCAGCCTTCAGCATCGTCAGGATGATATTCTTTCAGCGAGCACAGGTCGATCCATTCGCTGCTTTTACATAGACGCTTCGTACTCACTTTGTGCGAACAATCCTGCACCGCGCGGCGGTCGCCCTCGTGATACGCACCGGGATAACTTCTTCCGCCTTCGTACACGCCGTCTGTCCCCTGAATAGCATAAAACAGATAATTCTCAGGACTGCTTGACAAAAAGTCCTGACGCAAACGAATCAGCTTTTCCGATTTTGTCTGCAAAAGCAGACTGCACGTATTGTCAGCGCGTAGCCCCCAGCTTCGCGAATGCTGTCCTGAGCCGACACAGCATAACTTTTTTACCGACTCGCCTTCAAAAAGCATCATAAGCGAGCCAAGTGAATGTGTGATATACACGTGCCCCCTGTGCATATGATAAACGTTCTGCCGCCAACCTCCGATATGGGGATATCCTGCGCGAGCCGTAAAATCCATCAGGTAGTCGCCTACGGCATAATAAATTTCTCCGAAAAGACCAGCCTTGACCATCTCCATCAAGATCATCCACGTACGCAGATAACAGAAGTTTTCCGCCAGCATATACTTGAGACCCGTTCTTTTGACCCTATTCAGCAGGAGGTCACAGTCACGCATATCGGCAAGCGCGGTCACTTCAGAAAGGACATGCTTGCCCGAATTCAGCGCTTGACAGCAATGGTCGGCGTGACAGAGAATTGGTGTAGCCACATAAACCGCTTCAATATCGGTTTTTTCCAGCATTTCTGTATAAGAAATATAACTCTCGCCGGAAAAATGGGCGCCGTTATTATCGGCGTCAGCACGCCCTGCATCCGCTGCGGAAAAAGACGTTGCCCGCTTTTGAATCAACTCCTCATTGCAGTCTCAGATAGCAGTGACTTTGACCTTTTGGGACTGATCCAGCACAAGAGCGCCTGAACAGGCACCGCGACCTAGACGAACAATTCCAATCTTTAACTTTTTCATGAATGATCCTTAGAGCGTGTCGTCACGAGTAATTAATTGCATTGAATTGGCGGCTGCGGATTCATAGAACTCCTGATTATGGTCAATAATCAGGAGAAGCATATGACCAGCGAACTTCATCGGCATGATATTTCTGATCAAGCGCGGACAATGATTGAGCCGTATCTTCCCGGCAGAAAGGGTGCTTGGGGAGGCATTGCCAAAGACAACCGTTCCTTCATCAATGCCGTTGTCTGGGTGCTCCGTACCGGCGCGCCATGGCGTGATCTGCCGGAAGAGTTTGGTGGATGGAAGAATACGCATCGCAGATTCTGTCGCTGGCGTGACAAGGGGATATGGGAAAGATTGCTGGAAGTTGGTCATTGATGAACCTGACTTTGAGTGGTTGATGATTGATGCCAGTCATGCCAAGACTCACCTGCATGCCTGTGGAGCGGTGGGCGGTAATGACAGTATTGGCCGGACAAAAGGGGGCTCAACACGAAGATCCATCTGGCCGTGGATGCGCTTGGTCTTCCGCTCCGAGCAATTATCACTGCGGGTTCCGTTGCGGATTGCACAATTGCAGAAGGGCTGATCGATGGATTTCATGCTGAATACGTGCTGGCAGACAAGGGCTATGACAGTCAGTCGATTGTAGAATTCATTGAGATTTCAGGTGCTGAGGCGGTAATTCCTCCGCGTAAAAACAGGAAGGAGCAACGCGTATATGACAAGCATCTCTATAAAGTGCGCCATCTGGTAGAGAACGCCTTCTTGCGCCTGAAGGAATGGCGAGGGATCGCAACTCGCTATGCCAAAAGGATGCGATCCTATCTGGCAGCCGTGCAGATACGTTGTATTTTCTGTTGGCTTAAGATCTCGTGACGACACGCTCTAG
>QKHZ01000215.1 GCA_003249795.1 bacterium
GTTACTTCGAGTCGGACGCAAGGGCAGATCGCCTCTGGGAAAGGGGCAGAGACACTTCTTTCGCTTGGGCGCGCCAATATTCTGAATGATGTCCGCAATCGTGCGCGGTCGGTCGATGAGAAGATGCGCACAATTGAAAAAATGGTCGTGCTGCTGGCCAAAGAGGCTGAGTTCTGTTTTCAACTGATCCCGCCAAAGAAAGAAGTTCTGTACTATACGCATGAGAAAATACCGGCCGATCCACAAAATAGTGCCGTGATCCGGATGGTGAAAAGTGAGGCGCCTGAGACGATCAGCCGTGATATCTGTTTGACCAGTCCGCTCGATCCTGTGTTTGCCACGGCGATAAGAGAAAGCCCTGCAGTGCGGACTGTTTATATCGGAACCTCCGGCGGTGTTCATCGGCGGTTTCCGTGGACGGCAAGCTATCGTGAGGGGTATGATCCGCGCGAACGCAGTTGGTATCAGGGGGCGGAGGAATCCCGCGGGGCACATTGGACGGATCTGTATATCAGTGCCTCGGAAGACGTGTTGATGGTTACATGCTCAGCTCCGGTGTATGGCAAGGACGGAACGCTCTGCGGGGTTGTCGGAGCCGATGTCGGCCTTGATGATATCAACACGCTTCTGTTGGCCAATGTGCAGCAGGATGCGTTTGCCGTGTTGCTGGATGAAAACGGCAGTGTTGTTGCAGAGCCGGGAATCCATATCGGAAGCCAGTCGTGGAGCAAGTCGTTTAAAAGTGAGGACTGGTCAAAAAGCAAGAATCCGCTGCAGCGTGAGATCATCTCGGAGCTGAAACAAAACCATTCCAATGTCAAACGCGGGATGTTTCGGAATCAGGATATGCTTCTTGCGTACGCGCGGGTTCCGTTCAGCGGAATGGGGCTGTGTATGGTGCTTCCGGTTGATCAGCTAACCGGCCCGGTCAATGAAATTCAATATCAGATTTCCGTAATTACGCAGGATACACAGAACGATTTGAATAATGTTATCAAACGGCAGAGCCGCGTATTCTTGTTGTGTCTTGCTGCGGTGCTGGTGGTCTTTCTGCTGATTGCATTGCGGGTGGCGGCAAAAATTGTCAACCCGGTCAGGCAACTGGCTGAAGGGGCGCGGCGGATCGGGGCCGGCGACTTTGACATGCGCTTGCAGATCACTTCCGGCGACGAGATCGAAGAACTCGCACGGGACTTTAACCGCATGGCTACGGAACTGAAAGAGTATATGGCCAACCTCGAAAAGACGACGGCAGAAAAAGAACGCATCCAGAGCGAACTGAATATCGCTACCGAAATTCAGGCCGGGATGCTGCCGAATATATTTCCGCCGTTTCCGGATCGCAGGGAATTGAATATTTTTGCGAGCATGGTTCCGGCTCGCGAGGTCGGTGGCGACTTTTATGACTTTTTCTTTGTCGATGAGAACCGCTTCTGTTTTCTGGTTGGTGACGTGTCGGGCAAAGGGGTTCCGGCTGCCTTGTTCATGGCGATTTCGAAGGCGATGCTGCAGAGCCAGATCCGTGCAGGAAAAACACTGGCCGATGCGTTTAACAAGTTCAACGAAGCGCTTTCGAAGAATAACCCAGAACTTCTGTTTGTTACGCTGTTTGTCGTGGCCGTTGACCTTACGACAGGGCACGCCGAGTACGTGGACGCCGGTCATAATCCGCCGTATCTATCGCGCGCGGGACAGGATAACTATGCGTGGTTTGCCGACGAATCCGTAAAGGGGCCGATGGCGGGAATCGACGAGACGACAGAATACTTCGCCGGTTTTGTGAAGTTGAACCGGGGCGACCGCATTGTGCTTTATACTGACGGTGTGAATGAAGCGTTCAACTCGTCTGAGGAAGAGTTTGGTGATGCGCGTCTGCAGCAGGCGCTCTCTGCATGCGGTGCCGGTTCCGGTTGCCAGAAAATTTGCGACTTTCTTCTGGAATCTGTCCGGACGTTTGCAAGTGGGGCGGAACAGTCGGATGACATCACGGTCATTTGCTTTGAATACAGCGTGAATACCTGATTTGTTCAGACGGATTGCAGAAGCGCTTCGGCTGCCAGCATTCCGTCAATAGCGGAACTGACAATCCCGCCTGCGTAGCCTGCGCCTTCGCCTGCCGGAAACAGGCCGCGCACGCCTGTCGATTGCCCTGTATTATTCCGTAGAATCCGGACCGGACTGCTGGTGCGGGTTTCGGCTGCGTAGATTGCAGCAGAGTTCGGGTTCACCCCGCGCAAGGTCTGCAGCATCGGCCGGAGCTGTTTTTTTAATGTGTTTAAGACCGGTTCAGGGAAAATGGCTGATAAGTCTGCGGCGTGAATGCGGGCGGGGTTTCTTCCTTCGGGAAGTTCTGCAAGGTTGTTCAAAAAGCCGTTAAGTGTTGTTGCGGCAATCCTGTAGTCACTGCCGCCAGCAATAAACGCGGCGCGCTCGATTTTCTCCTGCAACCTGATCCCGCCCAGCGGACTGTCTCCGAACTCTTTTTTCCACAGCGCAGCGTCAACCGGCACTAAAAACGCTGCGTTTGCGTATTTGCCAGAGCGGGTGGAAAGGCTCATGCCGTTGGTCGTCAGCATCCCTTCTGTTGACGCGCAGGCGATCACGGTTCCCCCCGGGCACATACAGAAGGAATAGCAGGACGCGGCGTTGTCTTGAGGCTTTCGAACCAGTCGGAAGCTGGCAGGTTCGAGAATATCAGCCCATTGCCCCCACTGCGCACGGTTGACTTCTCGTTGCACAATTTCAACGCGGACGCCGATGGCAAACTCCTTTGCTTGCAGAGGTACACCGCGGTCGTGTAAAATCTGATATAGATCACGGGCAGACGCGCCTGCTGCAAGTACGGCGTGGTTGGTGTCGATCCATGTTTCGTGTTCGGCTGTATTTAGTCCCGCGTTTTCTATGCGGAGTCCGGTGAGTTGTCCGGATTCGAGGCGTAGGTCTGTCACCCGCCTGCCAAAGCGGAAATTCCCGCCGAGTGATTCGATTTTGCTACGAAGGGCGCAGAGGATTGTTGGCTGCCGGTCGCTGCCTAAATGCGCGCCTGCATCATATGCGGCGTCTTGACGGGCGCCGCAGTCCACGAGTGTGTCTAACACAAATTGCTGGCGCAAACGGTCTTTACTGCGCGAGGTAAGCTTGCCGTCGGAGAACATTCCCGCGCCGCCTTCGCCGAATAGAACATTGCTTTCGGGGTTCAGTCCTTTGTGCGTCCAGAATCTTCCGACCGATTTTTGCCGGTCAGTCACCATTTCTCCTCGCTCAAGAATGATCGGGCATGACCCAGCTTGTGCAAGCAGCAGCCCTGCCCAGAGTCCGGCTGGGCCTGCGCCGATAACGACGGGACGTTGAGCGAGGGCAGGGCAGGTTGTCGCAGGTTGGTAACGGATATCGTCCCAGACAGCCGTCGTGCGGGGGGCGTTCTGTTGTGCGATTTTTGCGCCGGTGTCGTCCAGATCAAGGCCGAGGGTATAGATATAGACCGGTTGTTTGCGTACAGGCCGTGCGTCGATTGACCTGCGCAGGATTCTGATTCCGTGCAGCGATTCCGGCCGAATCCGCAATGAACGACAAACGGCGGCGTGGAGTTTTTTTTCTGATTGGCCGGACTGGACTGAAAGTGCCAACTCGCGCAGCTGTAGTTTCATTGACAGACTACTTTCTATTTGAGGTTGTCGCCAGTGGGCGCATATTTGTCATTTTCTGATCATGGACATGATTATAGCCAAAGCGTCTCGCTTTGGTCGCGATTTCTTGCAGAATTTATGGACTTGGTGTTTTCGTGTTTTTGTCGGGATTAGAAATACCGGTTGCACCGCAAGCCGATGCCGATATGATTGTGACCATGAATCCAGAAACGGTCAGGCCAAACGCGCCGAAGAATGTTTTTATCACCGGAGCCTCTCGCGGATTGGGGTTTGCGGTTGCTGAGGTGTTTTTTCAGAATGGGGCAAACCTTGCGCTTACATGCCGCAAACAGACCGAGCGGCTTGTCCCTTTTCTTGATCAGAAAAAAGAAGGGCAGATTGTTTCGATTCACGCGGCAGATTTAGCGGAGCCTGCGGATGTGCGTCGTCTTGAGGATGAGGCAATTTTTTCGCATGGTGAGTTTGACGCCGCTGTGTTGTGCGCGGGGGTTACGCTGAGCAAGCTAATTGCGCGAACAACAGAGGATGAGTTCGACGAAATGGTTCGGATCAATCTGACATCGACGGCGCAGTTGTGCCGCGTGCTTTATGAGCCGCTCAAAAAAAGGCAGGGGCATCTGGTACTGGTCGGAACGTTTCCGGCGCTGACAGGAAAAACGGGTCTGGCCGCATATGCCGTCTCAAAGGCTGGGGTGATTGGCCTTGCAAGGACGCTGGCGAAAGAGTATGCGCCGGAGGTTCGGGTCAATGTAATCCTTCCAGGTTACATGCCAACGGATATGGGGCGGTCTGTGTCTGAAAAAACAATTGAAAGTGCGCGCGGCGAAAATCTTCTTGGTGCGCTGTCTGATCCGTACGAAGTGGCCGGATTTATCCGGCATCTATGCTCAATGCGTGGCGTCTCGGCGCAGGTCTTTAATCTTGATAGCCGTCCTCTGCCTTTTGCCTAGGTGAGTTGTCTACTGTTTGTGAATATGGCTCAGTAGGCTAACAAAATTCATGATCTCCGGTTTTCTTCAGTTTACATGATTATAATGCTATGATAATCTGTAAAAGAATTGTCTTCGATTTTTTTGCTGATGTAAAGCAGTCGTTTTATCGATATGGAAGTAGGCAAGACTCACTGCATCGCGTAACGGAGTGGATATGTCATTACAGATTGAACGTGTGCAAGGAAAAGAGTTCCCGTGTCTTCTGATCAACGGCAGGATCGATACGACAACCTCGGCAGACTTGCAGAAGTCTCTTGAGGATGTGTTGGCCGATGCTGCGGTGAAGAAACTGGCCTTGGACTTTTCTGCCGTCCAGTACGTTTCCAGTGCTGGATTGAGGGTGCTGCTGATGGCTGTGAAAACGCTCAAGCCCCGTGGCGGTTCGGTTGTGTTGGCGGCAGTCAGTGCGGAGGTGCAACAGGTGTTAAAGATTTCGGGTTTCCAGTCGTTTCTGACGTTGGTCGATACCTTGGAGCAGGCTGGCTGAATACGGCTGTTCCGTTTCAGCAAGCGCGCTGCTATTATCCAAAAAGAAAACGCCGCCGGAAAGTTCCAGCGGCGTTTCTTGTT
>QKHZ01000117.1 GCA_003249795.1 bacterium
CGGGAAGATATTTCGGATTCGTCCGGGTTTCAGTCATCAACTGCAAATACGCGGGATCAATCCCCCACTGGGTCACGACATGGCCATTCTGCACCGCCACAAGCGCCAGCGCCGTCCCCCACGCGCCATCGCCTAATACACCAATCTTCATTGGCCTTCTCCCCCGGCCATATCCGCCGGATTTTCTACAGCCTGTTGCCCTGCTCCGTCTACCGCGTTTCCTGCATTGCCAGCAGCGTCAGCAGACGACTTCTTGGCAAAAATCTTGTTTTCCGTTCCCGCCAGCAGACGGCCGAGATTAGACCGGTGCCGCACAATCACCAACACTGCCATCAGGATCGCCAGAATCGTACGTGGCAGCTCATCGGCACCAAACGGTTGCCCCGCCAGTAGAAGATGCGCGACAACAACTGTCAGCGCCCCCAGAATCGAACCAAGCGAAATGTACCGCGTCAGCCCCACCGCCAGCAGAAAGACAAGAACCGCCAGTCCCAGCTCTTGCGGTAACAGAGCGCCCAATACCCCCGCGCTTGTCGCCACGCCCTTGCCGCCGCGAAAACGCAGCCAGACCGGGAAGGTATGCCCGACAATCGCCAACAACCCGCACAAGACACCAATCAGAATAGACTGCTGCCCCATCCCCATCGCACACCACGCAGGGAAAAATCCTTTGGCGATGTCCAGAAGTAATACGGGAATGCCAACCTTGCCGCCACAGACGCGCAAGACATTGGTAAAACCAATATTGCCGGAGCCTTTGGTGCGGATATCAACACCCGCGATCCATCCGGCGAAAAGGCCGAACGGAATGCTCCCGGCCAGATATGCGGCCACACACCAGAGAATAGGTTGCCAGTTTTGCATAAACGATTCCTGTGATGCCGACCGCGAAAACCTTGTTCCCGTTCGGCTGGTTGATGATTACCTTTTGGTTCCTTCTGCGCAACATGTGCGGATACGCCATGACAATCCAGAGACGTCCGTAAAGCGGCGCGCCATATTGCCACACACTCACCATACAGGACAAACTCGAATTAAAAATTGTATGCAGATTCCAGCAATGGCGCAATGGTGATTTTCGATTCGGGTTGAAATCGAAGACCGGCGAAAATGCGCTTTGGAGATGCACACATTCGTCCTGCGCAAAAAACTTGTTCGCAAACTGTCAAAAAAGTATTGACGGAGACGACAAAGCCTGTATAAGTAAACACTTCCTTGGTGAGGTAGCTCAGTAGGTAGAGCACCGCCCTGAAAAGGCGGGTGTCACCAGTTCGACTCTGGTCCTCACCACCAGAAACACAAAGAGAGCAATAACTCTCTTTCCATATTGACCCCGGACGGTTTCGTTCGGGGTTCTTTTTTTGTACAAAATCCTTGAAAAATCCCAGATACAGATAAACAAGGCCCTGCGCCACCCCCTCAGCAGGAAAAGATCATTATTCTCTATACAAAACGGTTATCAAGCATAAGATGATGATAACTCGATTCTAAACATGAGTCACCTTGAATACAGAACCTCAGAAGGGGTAAACAGATGCTTGATGTCCGTAAATTTGGCGCTGTCGGTGACGGCGGTTCAGATGACTTTTCTGCCATCCAGTCGGTTCTTGACGGCGGCGAGAAAGAAATCTATATCCCCGCGGGCAACTATCGCATCACGCAGACACTGAAAGTCGACTCGTATACGACAATCAAGGCAGACGAAAACGCCCGACTCTTTGTCTGCGGTGAAACCGACCACGGCCCACATGATTTCCTCCTAACAAACCGCGACTGGGACTTTGGCAATACTGAGATTCATATTCAGGGAGGAATCTGGGACGGCAACAAAACAGGACGCACAAACTTCAAGGATCCTGATCTTTTTAACATGAACGCCTGCACAGGAACATGCCTGAATTTCCGCAATATCCGTGGCCTGAAACTCACCGACCTGACTGTCGCGAACAGTGTTGTCTACTTTATCCGCATGTGCATGCTCGAAGGCTTTGAAATCCGCAATATCGGCTTTCAGAGCGATGTGATCGAAAACAATCAGGACGGTCTGCACTTTAACGGATGGGTGAAAAACGGCATTGTCGAAAATATCCGCGCACTCACCAAAGGCGAACCAAATGATGACCTCATCGCCCTGAATGCGGATGACGCGATGAACCGGCTCGAGAACAACGGCATGGCGTGCGGGCCGATTGAGAATATCATCTTCCGGAACCTCTACGCCGAAGACTGCCACACCGTAATCCGGATGCTGAGCGTATCGTCGCCGATCCGGAATATCAGGTTTGAGAATGTCGTTGCCGGTTGCCGGTGCTTTGCGATCAATATGGATGCGGCCCGTTATTGCAGAACGCCACTATTTGACGATGGAAAATTCCCCGGCGGCGTCGGCTGCATCGAGAACATCGTCATTGACGGCTTCAAAACCTGGTGGAGCACTCCCGGCGAAAGAAAAGCCCTGTTCGACTGCGAAAGTATCGTCAAAAACTTCTCTATCCACAACTTCGAGCGGGACGCTGAACAGGATCAGGCTCCTGAGGTTCCGACACTGATTATCTCCAAAACCCCGAATCTTCAGATCAAGGCGACTCAGGAGTCAGCGACGGTTCTTGACGCACAATCCGGCACAGATCCGATTGTTCTCTCCGAACCGTTCAACGACCTTTTTCTGACCACCGCAACCACCGACACATCCGGAGCCTGCACAAAATAACCGTGACCAGACAAGCATACACGCCTCCCCGCTTCATCGTTCTCAAGAAACCTAAAAGGAAGCTATAACACAGAGCAAGCCCTACATGTACGGCGCTGACACATAGAGGCATTCACCGACAAAACCACGAATAGGCAACTTGGCCAGAACATCGCCCAGAACCACAACTCTTTTTATACAAACATATTAAAGAATAAAGCATCTAGCCAGAACGACTTTTTTTCGGCGCATAGTTTGACTTGGCGAAAAAGAGGAATATAATACTAGTGTTATATTTTGGAGTTTACTCATGGCAAATCCGTGCAAATACAGAGAAATATCAACTATCCTGCAGGAGCGGATCTGCTCGGGAACCTATGCCATCAGCGGTTTTCCCGGAGAGAGAACACTGGCCGCAGAATTCGGCGTAAGCCACATGACCGCGCGCAAAGCCGTGCAGGAGTTGATTCATCAGGGCGTCCTTCCCCGCCGCCCCGTCGGTTCAATCGCCAAAGCGGACCGAAGACTGCGCAGTACAGATGTCAGCACCTATGCGTTTGTCTGTCCGGCAGCGGAATCACCAATCTATCTTTCATGGTTTCGCGCATTGAAGGAAGTTGTCAGACAAAATGACGGTACCGTAATTACAATCGGGTATGCCGGTGAAAACGATCCGATCCTGACCGATATGCTCGACGGCGAGTTCGACGGGATTTTCCTGATTCCGCCACCCAAACTGCCGGATCTGGTGCAGGAGAGACTGCGTCAGGGGCAGGAACGGGTCGTTACACTGTTTCAGGATTACACGGCCCTCGGCATTCCCTGCATCGACAACGGATCGCCGCGCTTTATCCACTTACTCGCAGAACATCTGTATGAACTGGGACACAGCAACGTTGCCTGCCTGAGTACGCAGGAGCATGACCAATTAATCTGCGAGAGAATCGCAGCATGGCAAACGGCGGCAAATACGCAGCACATGCACTCAACACTCTATGATATCCCGGCCCAAACAGGACAAAGCAGCGACTGGCTTGCATACAAAGAAAGCAAACGCCTGCTGAAAGACAAAGACTTCCAAGCGACTGCTGTTTTCTGCACCTCAGGTGGAACGGCAAAAGGGATGATCCGCGCGGCGTATGAGCTGGGACTCAAAATCGGAGAGGAACTTTCGGTCTGTACGTGCGATACGCATGAAGCCTGCCAGTTGAATGTTCCGTCAATCACGACACTGGTCAATCCCGACCGCAGCCCTCTGTTCCAGCGCGCACTCAGCTGGTTTGAAAACGGCGGTGATCGCTGGAAAGAAAGCCTGCGTATTGAGCAAGAGCATATTCCGGTCTGGGTAGGCGAGTCCACTTGTGCGCCGAGGCAGAAAAACAAAACCGGTAAACCAAAATCGCAACAGCCTTGAGGAACAAACCGCTCCAGAGAAATCCCTGAATGAAAGGGGACAGACGTGATTCCACATTCGAAAAATCGCCATACGTGGCGGGCATTCACACTGACCGAACTGCTCGTAGTGATTTCGATTATCGCAATTCTTGCATCATTTATGATGCCGGCGCTGATCAAGGCGCAGAGTGCGGCAAAATCAATCTCCTGCATCAATAACCTGCGCAATATGGGTACAGCGTCGCAAATGTATGTCGACAGCTATAACGGTTACCTTCCCGCGCCTTGGAACAGTGAAGTCTGGCCGGTCTGTCTTTGGAGCTATAAACTGAGGGCGTTCATGCACCAGTCACAAAAAACAGGGACGACAGCAGAGAATCAGAAACTCGTTTATGACGGCGTATTCCGCTGCCCCGCCAAAGAAAACTGGAACCCGACAGGCCCGTCAGACCAGAACAGAGTTTCCTATGGCCTGAACCGGTTTGATCCTTTCAGCACCTACGGCAGGCGGAATATCAAGCTGCTTGCGGCGATGCAGTTTGCAACCGTCAGCAAGCCCAATAGCTTATCCCGCATGATGCTGATCGGCGAGTGTAACGACGGCAACACAGGAATCATCAACTCCAGTTTCCTCTACAATTCGTCGTCTGTCTATATCCCGGCGCTCTGGCACAACAATATGGACAATATTCTTTTCTGCGACACGCATGTTCGAAGCGTCATGCGGTACGGACTGGCGTATGACCTTGTATTGAAATAACCGCGCAATAAGAACGGCAAAACAGCGGCATCCGAATTTGCTTTTGAATTGAATAACGGAACGCATTCGGCATCAGCGCCGGTATGTGCGATGGAACACAAACTTCTGAATCCTGAATCAACAAAGGCGTTTAACTCGCTTCAGCAAACAAAAAAGGAGACATCATGAAACGTTATTTCTTTATTGCACTGGCCACCTTCATTCTCACAGGCATCGATGCCGCCCATGCGGATTTTACCAACGAGTTGATCGCCCGTTGGACATTCAATACAACTGACGAGAAATGTCTCACCGACGACATTGCAAACCTGACGTTTGATGAAGCTGGCACCGGCGCCAATCAGACCACAACGAAAAATGAAGACGGAAGCGTTACACTGGGCTCAGGGCGAATGCTGCTTTGCTCCGCGCTGAACAGCACAGAAAAAGCGGAATTGAAAAGCGGACTGACACTCTGGGCGCGTATCCGTCTGGATGAGGCACCGGCAGAAGTCATGCTGATGGGGCTGCTTGATGCCGAGAACCCAGCAGACTGGGCGGAGCAAACTCTCGTCATGATGAACAAGCAGGCGACAAAAGACAACGCGGGAGGACTAGCGATGTACGGCCACCTCGCCTCGCAAAAAGGCATCGGCAACGCGTCTGAATTCAAGGCGGTTACCGTCGGACAATACGCAGATGTCGCGCTGATTTTTGACGGAAAAGAACATAAAGTTCAGTTGTATGTCAACGGCATTCTGGTCGAGCGCAAATTTGCGAAAACAGAATCAGAGCTCTTCGCATTCAAAGGACTGGCGCTGGGACGATTGAAAAAACATGCTGGCGTAAAAATGACAATTGATGAGCTGCGGGTGTACCGCGTGCCTCTTCCGGCAGAGTGGCTGAAAGAAATCGAACCGGTCGCAACAGCACCAGAAGATTCATCAGAGAAATAACATCCACGTTCAAGTATCCACATCCACAAATGCAGAGGAGAGACAATGCCTGTTCGAGTTATTATCCTGCTCGCGCTTCTTTTCCAAACGGTCTTTGTACTGGCTGAAGATGATGCACAATCGCAGTATGTTCTTGTTGATTTTGAGGATGTCGGAACATGGCGCGCGGTCAATTCATCGGGAACCGTACCGGGGACATGGTTTGCCGCCGACCAGTATTTATCGGGCAGGCGTTATGTGTATGGCTGTAATGACAAAAGCGCAGGAGAAATCCGCTACGCGTTTGCCGAAGGAAGCAGACCCAAATATATCGTTTTTCAACGCACAAAAATGTCTCAGCTCAGCGCGTTCATCAATGCACTGGAGTTCCGCGCCAATCCTGCCGGACTGAATAGCAACGTTTCCTTTGACCTGCTCGACAGCTCCGGCGCGATCTATCACACCAAGCCCGTATCCCTGAGCGGAACAGAGTGGAAGACCTACCATCTCGATATCAACGAAAACACGGTATCCAAATTTGCAAGCATGCGCCCGCCCCTGCGCCTCAAGCGGATCATCTTCGGAACCGGCCGCAAAGAAGCCTGCTCAGGATCGGCATGGCTGGATGACATCACGATTCTCGGCGCAATTCCCGGAGCCAAAACGATCAGCATGACTCCGATCTATGAAGACATTGCGTGGAAGCCAGAGGAACCGGTCAAATCCCTGTACCGGCTTCGCAACGCAAATGCGACACCTCAACAAGTCAAACTGACTGCAACAGTCACCGATATCAACGCGACAACCGTTGCACAGAAAGAGCAGACGATCTCTGTGCCTGCACGGGGACAAGTGCTGGCACCTTTCGATTTCGGCATTCTTCAGACCGGTGCGTATGCGGTACAAATCGAGTATTCTTTCGGAAAATACAAGAACCAGCAGCTTGACTGGATCGGGGTTTTCACCCCCAACGGAAAACGGGTCAACCACTCCGGCATGTTGTTCGGCATCTGCGACCAGACCATGTGGCAGGGAGACGGGGAAAACCAGCTGCACTATGACTGGATGCGCCGGATCGGCTTTGATATTGACCGCGTCGGCACAACCGGATCGCGCCTTGAACCGCAGAAAGGCGTCAGCGGCCTGAACGGTCTCGGCAAGATGCTGCGCGATCACTCGGCTTACGGTCTTGACGCATGCCTGCTCTATCTTGGTGTAACCACTTGGATGCAGAACAAGCCCCACGGATCACGTTTGGCCGACAATGACACGCTGTTTTCCGACCACATCCACAACATCGGCTCCTATCTGTCTCTCTTTCCCAACCTGAAATATGTCGAATTCTGGAATGAACCGGATATCGGATTCCTCGTGGGAACGCGGGAAGAATATGTCAAGGCAATGGGCATCTTTTCCCGCGAGATCCGAAAGACGGCCCCCGACATCAAAATCGCCACAGGCTCCTTTACCGGACTGGATCATCCTCGCCATAAAAAAGACTTTGAAAAGTTTTTTGCAGAAGCCGACGACGACTACGACATCGCCACATTCCACTCACACGGCTCTTTTGATCGCTACCAATTGGAACAAGGATGGATCGAAAACATTCTCGCCAAAGACGGTATCCAGAAAAAAATCTGCAACACGGAAACCGGAGAACGCGCCGGTTATGATGCACCCGGCGGATGGGGACAGGCGACCACGCTTGTCAAGAAAATCACGTTCGCGCGCCATCGTGATACGGAATTCTATCTCTGGTTCACCTTGCAGGATTACTGGGATATGGACGACCAGGCAGATGACTCCTTCGGTCTGATCACCTCGGACAATCGCCCGAAACCATCACTGGTTGCATACAACGAGTTGATCCGCCAACTGGCGAACACATCCGCCCTGCCCTTACAGGATCTCGCTGATGGCGTCACGGGATATCGGTTCCGCACCGCCGACGACACACAGGACATTCACGTGCTCTGGTCGACCCAATCAGGAAAACCGGAAGTGGTGGCAATCGAACCGACAGCACCGGTTCTTGTGTATGACATGTTCGGCAAAAAACTGCAGCAGTCGGATGGAAGCGGTTTGATGTTCATCCCGGTCGGCGATGCTCCCGTGTATCTTCGTTCGGACAAAGGCGAACTGAAAAAGGCTGACATGTCGTTTATAGACTATCCTGCACAGGTTCCTGCTGTTACAGGCGAACCTACAGGGATTCCTCTCACGCTTCGGAATATCTGGTCAGCTCCGGCGGTTTTCACGGTATCTTCGCCAGATGCGGACTCGGCAGAACCGGCAATCTCAATTGCACCGGGTGCACAAAAACAAATCGTACTGACGCTTCCGGCACAAACCGCCACCCATTACGGCAGCCAGGCGAAGCTTGTTCAACTCTCGGTAAAAGGGCTCAAAAACGTTTCTCTGCAACTGCCTGTCAGTATGCCGCTCAGCTATCCGCTTGAGCGTAAAACATTGGACGACTACCAGAACACCGCCACCCCGATTCCGCAGGATCTGCCTTCGATCACGCTGGATACACTTGAGTCGGTTCATGAAATCACCCACGATCCTCAAATCCGCCAATGGAGTGGCCCACAGGATCTCGGGCTGCGTACAGCCGCAGTACATGATGAAAAAGACATGCTCTTTCTGTTTGATGTGACAGATGACAAACACTCCCAGGATGAGAAAGGCTCCTCAATATGGCGTGGCGACAGCGTACAGCTGGCAATACAGACCGGAAATGCCAACCCGCTGGAAGTGACGATTGCCCTGACGGTCCAAGGACCTCGCGCTTGGTGCTATACAGCGCCAGACCAAGCCCTTGTCGGAGAATGCCATTTCCCTGTCACAGCCGAACGTTCGGGCACGCTGACAAAATACCGGATAAGAATTCCGTTTACAGCCTTTGGCGGAGCTACCATTCCGGCAGGCACGCCAATTCGTTTCTCAATCCTGATTAATGAAAACGACGGTCAGGGCCGAGTCCGCTGGTTGCACTGGTTCGACGGCATCGGTAAAAGCAAGAATCCAGCAGAATACGGATATGGCGTGATCCGATAACACGGTTTCTGCTTCATTCAGCGTATCTGTCTGTATACATAACCAAGGCCGGGAAAATTCCCGGCCTTGGACATTTGAAACGTACTCAAATAATACCAGATGAATCCGACGACTTCAGATGCACCCTATTCTCTGCCCTACAAACAATTATAAATCCCGCTTGTTCCGCCATTGCGCCAGCAATCCCATACTTAAAAAAACATTGACTCCGCCTTCGCTTTCCTTATCATAATTCCTTTCTGATATTGACGATAGAGTGATTTACCGCCCTATTTCTATTTTTTATCACAAGGATGGTAACAATGCATTGCTTTGTAACAGGCTGCGCAGGATTTATTGGCAGCAATCTTGTTGACCGGTTACTGCAAGACGGACATTCTGTAACAGGATTTGACAACCTATCCACGGGTCAAGAAAATTTCTTGGCGCAAGCTCGAAATTGTCCGGTATTTCGATTGGTAGAGGGAGATCTATTGGATTTACCTGCACTGGAATCGGCGATGTCAGGGTCAAAAATCGATCTTGTCGTACATTTAGCCGCCAACGCGGATGTACGAAATGGTCCTGACCAGCCCCGCAAAGATCTGGAACAGAATACAATCGGCACCTTCAATGTCGTTGAAGCCGCACGGCGGGCGGGTGTCAAACGCATTGCGTTTTCCTCGACCGGCTCGGTTTACGGTGAACCGGATCAGTTCCCGACACCGGAAACTGCCAAATTCCCGATCCAGACATCATTATACGGCGCGTCAAAAGTCGCAGGCGAAGGACTACTGGCCGCTTATGCCGAAAGTTTCGGGATGCAGGCCTTTATATTCCGCTTTGTCTCCATCCTCGGCGAGCGCTACAGCCACGGGCATGTGTTTGACTTCTGCCGCCTGCTAAAGCAAGACCCGAGCCGGATGCGCGTGCTGGGCGACGGACATCAGCGCAAGTCCTATCTGTATGTGCAGGATTGCATCAACGCGATTCTGATCGCAGTGGAAAAAGCGACGGACAAGGTCAATATCTTCAATCTGGGAACAGATGAATACTGCGAAGTCAACGACTCCATCGGCTGGATCACAGAGCGGCTTGGGGTATCGCCGCAGCTTGACTATACAGGCGGTACGCGGGGCTGGACAGGTGACAACCCGTTCATCTTTCTGGACTGCTCGAAGATCAGAAGCCTGGGGTGGGCGCCGAAGCTAACCATCCGCGAAGGCATACTGCGCACGGTTGATTACATCTGTGAAAACCACTGGCTGCTGGAGTCCCGTACATGAAAGTTTGCGTACAAGGCCTATGGCACTTGGGATCGGTTACAGCAGCTTGTCTGGCTGAACTCGGTCATGATGTCACCGGCCTCGACTTCGATCAGGAAACGGTCAAAAATTTGAATGAAGGCATCCCGCCGATTGCAGAACCCGGTTTGAAAGAGCTGGTGCAGAGTGGATTGTCATCCGGGAAGTTGCGGTTTACGGACAACGCACAAAAGGCGCTTGCCAGTTGCGAACTGCTGTGGGTGACATACGACACGCCGGTGGATCAGGATGATATCGCCGATGTCGAGTTTGTAATCCGTCAGGTTGAAACGGTCTTTGCCTTCTTACCGACTGGTTGCGTCGTTCTGATCTCATCGCAACTTCCGGTCGGCTCTACACACCGCTTGGAAGAGGCGTACCGCAAAAGCTATCCGGACAGCTCGATTGAGTTTGCCTGCTCTCCGGAAAATCTCCGGCTGGGAAAAGCAATTGATGTCTTCACAAAACCCGACCGCATCGTTGTCGGCACAAGCAGCACTCCGGCACGGCAACGGATCGAAACACTGCTTCAACCGCTGAATGCGCCGATCGAATGGATGAGCGTGGAATCCGCAGAAATGGTCAAGCATGCCCTGAACGCGTTTCTGGCGACGTCTGTGGCGTTCGCTAACGAGATCGCCGTCTTGTGCGAAGCTGTCGGTGCAGACGGCCGCGAAGTGGAGCGGGGACTGAAAAGTGAGATCCGGATCGGCCCGCGCGCCTACCTCAAACCCGGCAGCGCATTTGCTGGCGGAACGCTTGCTCGTGACCTGCAGTTTTTGTCCGCTCTTGGCAGAAAATACGACCTGCCCACAAGCCTGAGCGCAGCGGTTAAAGCCAGTAATGACGCGCATGCAGACTGGGCACGCAGGCGGGTAACGGAACTGCTGGAAAATGTGAATGGCAAAAAGATCGCGATTCTGGGTCTGACCTACAAACCGGGAACCGACTCCCTGCGCCGCTCAAGCGCTGTCACACTCGGCAAGGCACTGGCAAAACAGAATGCGGTTGTTGCGGCATATGATCCTGCCGTCGGTCACCTTCCCGAAGATGTGGCCGAAGCAATCACCCTTGCGCCGACGATGGAAGACGCGCTTGCCGGTGCAGAAGCGCTGATCATTGCCACCGAGTGGCCAGACTTCAAGACACTGACCGCAGAACAGGTTCTCGGCACAATGAAACAGGCAGTTGTGTGTGATGCCAACGGCTTCCTGAGCAGCGCCCTTTGCGATCAACCGGACATCTGCTATATCTCAGTCGGAAAAGGGAGGAAATGATGCCCGTACTCGCAAATAGAAACGCGATCATCACCGGAGCAAGCCAAGGTCTTGGCGCAGCAATTGCCGAAGCATACGTGGAGGCCGGAGCAAATGTCCTGCTTTGCGCACGAAACGCAGAGAAGCTGGAAGAAACACGTGCGCGTCTGGCAGACAAGGCAGAACCGGGACGTATTATCGCCGCCTGCGCGACCGATGTATCGGAAGAAAAAGCCGTCGCCGGTCTTGTCGAACAGGCCTTGTCTTTATTTGGACAGGTGCATATCCTCGTGAATAATGCGGGGATCTACGGCCCCAAAGGGCTGATTGAAGATGTCGACTGGCAGCAGTGGGCAAAGGCGATGGAGATCAACCTGTACGGGTCGATTCTGCCGTGCCGCCAGATCCTGCCGCATCTGCGCAAACAGAAGTATGGAAAGATTGTGCAGCTCTCCGGCGGCGGGGCCACGAATCCCCTCCCGAGATTGAGCGCATACGCGGCATCCAAAGCTGCTGTTGTCCGGTTTGCAGAAACACTTGCAGAAGAAACCCGTGACGACCATATCGACGTGAACTGCATCGCTCCGGGCGCACTCAACACCCGCATGCTGGATGAAGTTCTTGACGCAGGGCCCGAGGTCATTGGCCAGGCGTTTTACCAGAAGATGATGAAGGTCAAGGAAAAGGGCGGAACCCCGCTAACGGTCGGTGCAGGACTTGCTGTGTATCTGGCATCAGACGCAAGCGACGGAATCACCGGCAAACTGTTCAGCGCCCAGTGGGATCCGTGGGAAACCATGCACGAACATAAAGACGAAATCGCCGGCAATGACATCTATACACTGCGGCGCATCGTTCCCGCCGACCGCAGGTTGGATTGGGGAGAACGCTCTTGAAAGTAGGTCTTGTCGGTTGCGGCCTGATTGGAAAAAAACGGGCGGCGGTCTTGCAGCCGTCAGAGCTTGTGGTCTGTTCTGACTTGAAAAAGGAAGCGGCGCAATCGCTTGCTGCAATGTATCCCGGAACACAAGTTGTCGATGACTGGGCACAGGTAGTCACGCATCCTGACATTGATACCGTGATCGTCTCAACCGCCAACAACGCCTTATCAGAAATCGCCAATGCCGCAGTAAATGCAGGCAAACACGTTCTGCTGGAAAAACCCGCCGGGGCTTCCATGAAAGAAGTGGAAGAACTGGATGCAGCGGCCAGAAAGAACAAATGCCTTGTGCGGGTCGGATTCAACCACCGGTTCCATCCGGCGTTACTCAAAGCACGTGAAATCCTCGACAGCGGCGAGTTGGGTGAATTGATGTTCCTGCGCGGGCGTTACGGCCACGGTGGACGCGTCGGCTACGACCGCGAATGGAGAGCTGACCCCAAACTCAGCGGCGGCGGGGAGCTATTGGATCAGGGCGTACATCTGATTGATCTTTCGCGCTGGATTCTGGGGGATTTTGTGTCGATACAAGGTTATGCCCATACCTATTTCTGGGACATGCCGGTCGATGACAACGGCTTTCTGCTTCTTCGGACAAAACAGGAACAGACAGCGTTTCTGCATGTCAGTTGCAGCGAGTGGAAAAATTTGTTTTCAATGGAAATTTACGGGAAAACCGGTAAGCTGCAAATCGATGGTCTGGGCGGAAGTTACGGTATTGAGCGCCTGACATGGTATCGCATGCTGCCGGAAATGGGGCCTCCGGATACGTCTTCATGGGAGTATCCCCGCGGAGACAATTCGTGGCGTCTTGAATTCGATGAATTTCGGGAAGATATCCGCTTGAACCGGCAGCCAGCGGCGGGATTACCCGACGCATTGGCGGCGTGGCGAGTGGTTGATCAGGTTGTAAGGGATTCTGGTTATGATTATTACACGTAGCCCGTTGCGGATCACACTGGGGGGCGGCGGCACGGATCTGGCGTCTTACTATCGAAAAGCCGGAGGTTTCACCATATCGGCAGCAATCGACAAGTACGTATATGTTACTGTACTCCGTCCGTTTATTTCTGGAATTTTCCTGAAATACTCGCAACTTGAGCATGTCAGATCTGTGGATGAGGTGAAACACAACATTATCCGCGAAGCGTTGCGGATGATGAAATACGATATCCCGCAGGTTGAGATTACGACCCTTGCCGATATTCCCGCAGGCACCGGCCTCGGCTCATCAGGCAGCTTTACAACCGCGCTGCTGAAAGCACTGATGATGCTGGAGCGCAAGATATTGCCCGCAGAAGCGTTGGCAGAACTCGCGTGCCATCTTGAAATTGACATTTTGGGCGAACCCATCGGCAAACAGGACCAATATGCCGCCGCATTCGGTGGATTGACCTGTTTTACCTTCAATCCTGATGATACCGTTAAGGCCGAGCCGCTGGCTGTCAGCCAGAACTGCCTAGAAGACCTCGAAGACCATCTGCTCTTGTTCTTCACAGGCTTCTCACGTTCTGCCGGAAGCATTTTGAAAGATCAGCAGCAGCGTAGCAACCATGACGATTCAGAAATGCTCGCCAATCTGCACCACACGAAAGACTTGGGATTGCGTAGCAAAGATGCACTTGAAAAAGGTGATATTATCCACTTTGGCGAATTGATGCACGAACACTGGCTGCACAAGCGTAATCGCTCCAAAGGGATGAGTAACGGTCAAATCGATGACTGGTATGCAATTGCCCGCGAAAACGGTGCTGTCGGTGGAAAGCTGGTTGGTGCCGGTGGGGGCGGTTTCCTGATGTTCCTGTCAGAAGACACCAAACTTCTGCGCCAAGCGATGACCGAAGCGGGCTTGCCTGAAGTACGTTTCCGGTTCGATTTTGAAGGCACAAAGCAGGTGATGACATGACACTGCCTGTTGCGGTTCTGGCCGGAGGACTCGCTACGCGCCTCGGCGAAATCACCCGCAAAATCCCGAAACTGCTGCTTGATGTAGCAGGCCGCCCCTTTGCCGAACACCAATTGCAGTTGCTTCAACGGCATGGCGTTCAGGACGTCGTCTACTGCGTCGGCCATCTTGGGGAGATGGTACAAGAGCAACTGGGCGACGGCAGTCACTGGGGAATGCAATTTCACTACGTGTTCGACGGACCGACTCTTCTGGGAACAGGCGGGGCACTGCGGCGGGCGCTGCCGTATCTGGGCGACTCGTTTTTTGTCCTCTACGGAGACTCATACCTTGAATGCGATTACACACAGATCGAAAACAGCTTTCATGACTCAGGACTGCCTGCCTTGATGACGGTTTACCATAACCGCGGACAATATGACCGCAGTAATGTCAGCTTCCGCGACGGGAAAATCATCCGATACAGCAAAACAGAAGACAGCCCCGACTTTAATCACATTGATTACGGACTGGGAGTTCTGAAATCAGACGTAATCGCAGCATATCCGCAGGAGACCAAATTTGATCTTGCTGAGGTATATACCTCGCTGGTTGGCAAGAAGCAAATGGCCGGAGTTGAAATCGCAAACAGATTTTATGAAATCGGGTCGATAAAGGGGCTGTCTGAAACAGAAGAATATCTGCGCCAACAGGATAAAGGAATCCTCTCATGAATTTTAGTAAATCATTTCTGGCCGAAGCCACACAGATTATTGAAAATCTGGATCCGACGGTTCTGGAGAAAATGGCGGGAGAACTTGCTGCCGTCCGTGCACGGCAAGGCAGGCTTTTTCTTCTTGGTGTCGGTGGCAGCGCGGCTGCCTGCTCCCACGCTGTCAACGACTTCCGCAAACTGGCTGGTATTGAAACCTATGCTCCCACGGACAACGTGTCAGAACTGACAGCACGCACCAATGATGAAGGATGGTCCACCATTTTTGTCGAATGGCTGAAGACCAGTCACCTGAATTCAAAAGACCTTGTTCTGATTCTCTCTGTCGGTGGGGGGAATCTGGAGAAAAATGTCAGCCCGAATCTGGTCGAAGCATTGAAATACGCCCAAGCGCTGGACGTACCAATCGCCGGAATCGTAGGACGTGACGGCGGCTATACCGCACAGGTGGGTGACGCCGTCGTGATTATTCCGACGGTCAATCCTGACCACATCACACCGCATACGGAATCGTTCCATTGCCTGTTGCTGCATCTTCTGGTCACCCATCCGGCCGTAAAAAACGCGCCTACAAAATGGGAGTCGACCGTTGCGCCGAGCAATCTTTCTTGACCGCGATGGCGTACTAAACCGTGCCTTGGTCAGAGACGGCAAACCATATCCGCCGAGGGTTATTGAGGATCTGGACATTCTGCCGGGAACAGAACAGGCGCTGCGACGCCTGCGTGACGCCGGGTTCCTGCTGGTTGTTGTGACAAACCAGCCGGATGTTGCGCGAGGAAGCCTGAAGCAGTCGGATCTGGCTGCGATTCATTCGGAATTGCAGCGACAGTTGCCACTCGACGAGGTGTTAACCTGTTGCCACGATGATGCAGATCAATGCACCTGCCGCAAACCCAAACCCGGTTTACTGCAGCAGACGGCAAAAGAATATGACTTGGATTTATCCAAGAGCTACATGATTGGAGACCGCTGGCGGGATATTGATGCCGGACGGAATGCCGGATGTGTTCCGGTGCTGATTGATTATCAATATAACGAGCCGATGTCTGCCCCCCCTGCGATGCGGGTCAAATCACTGATGCAGGCCACCGACTGGATATTAGAACATATGCATCGCAGCCAAGGAGAAAGTGCGATCATGGATCTGACAAAGTTAAAAACAAAGATTTTTGCCGACGGCGCAGATTTCGAGTCGATTATGGACTTATATGCCAAGCCGTACATCAAAGGCTTTACGACAAACCCGACATTGATGCGCAAAGCAGGCATCACAGACTATTCAGGCTTTGCCCAAAAATTGCTCAAGGCCATCCCTGACCGTCCGGTTTCGTTTGAAGTATTTGCTGACGACTTCGCTGATATGGAGCGACAGGCACATATCATCAACACCTGGGGCGAAAACGTCTATATCAAAATCCCGATTACGACCACAGCGGGTGAACCTGCGTATGATCTGATCCACCGTCTCTCACTTGCCGGTATCAAGCTGAACATCACGGCAATGATGACACTGGAACAGGTGCGTGAAACCGTGCAGGCAGTGATCGGCGGCGCGTCTGCTTACGTTTCCGTATTTGCAGGGCGGATTGCTGACACTGGACGGGATCCGATACCGCTGATGGCAGCCGCAGTCGAACTGACGACAATGGCGCCGAATTCGGAACTGATCTGGGCCAGCCCGCGCGAAGTCCTGAATATCTTCCAGGCTGATCAGATCGGGTGCCATATCATTACGGTTACGCATGACTTGCTGAAAAAACTTCCCGGACTAGGCAAGGATCTCGGCCAATTTTCGCGCGAAACGGTGCAAATGTTTTATCATGATGCGCAGGCATCAGGTTTTCAACTCTAAGAGGGTAGCGTAAGGCTCCCCAGTAAACGCGAAGGACAAAGATCTGTACCGCAGCAGTACAGATCCGTCGCTAATAAAAGCACCCATAGGAGGATTTCATGTCTGCCGATTCATCTGAACTGCGGACGCCAGCTATTTCTATTGTTGTTCCTGTCTACAAGGAAGAACAGAACATTCGTCCCTTTCTGCAGCGTCTGATTCCGGTTTGCCAAAAACTGGCAGACTGTTATGAAATCATTTTTGCCGTTGATCCGTCCCCTGATAAAACAGAAGAAATCATTCAGGAAGAAATCAATAAAAACCCTTCAATCCGAATGCTTGTTTTTTCTCGCAGGTTCGGACAGCCTGCAGCAACGATAGCAGGAATACTCTCCTGCAACGGAGCAAGTTGTGGCGTAATTGACGTTGACCTGCAGGATCCTCCTGAGCTTTTTGCAGCCATGTATGAAAAACTTCAGGGGGGAAGCGATGTGGTTTATGCAAAACGCCGTTCCCGCCAAGGAGAAACCCTGATAAAACGGATTATTTCCTATGCCGGTTACGCGATAATCAATCAGTTCAGTGACATTGAAATCCCGCGCGATACCGGTGACTTCAGAATAATAAGTCGTCGGGTCATTGAGGAATTGCGCAAGCTGAATGAATCGCACTGTTTCTTAAGAGGCTTAGTCGCATATGTTGGCTTCAAGCAAGACTGTATTGAATATGACCGTGACGCACGGCTTTCCGGAACTGGAAACTATAACCGTTTGACAGGATCCTTGAAGATAGGACTCAACGGCATTATTTCATACAGCACGAAACCATTGTTCATGATGTCGGTTATCGGCTTCAGCATGTCGCTATTCAGCCTGCTGCTTGGAGCCTTTTATGTCGTACAGAAGCTCCTTGTGCCGACTGTAACTCCGGGGCTTTCAACAACGATTCTGACAATCACATTTTTTTCCGGTATTCAGCTATTCTGCATGGGTTTGATGGGCGAATATATCGGTCGGATATACGATGAAGTAAAACGCAGGCCAAAATATATCATTGAGCGGGACGTGCAAGCACAGAAAGAGCCAAAATGAATCTGCCATTTTCTCTTCGTGCAACTGCTCCAGGAGAGCCTGTCCCCTTTTGGGATGGCAATCAATTTGTTATAGGTGATACCAAAACGCCTATTCTGGAATACAATGAAAATTTTTCCGGCTGGAATGATGAACTCACAGAATTACATGAGAGTGAAGGCGGCAATATGCATCCGATTGATGTTGCATCCAGAAATAACGCCATTCAACAGCTATTGGCATATTTGCCAGACAAGGAGAATGCCTCTATCTTGGAAATTGGCTGTTCATCGGGATACCTGTTGCGTGAAATGCGTACAGTCTTTCCATCAGCCACAATTATCGGTTCTGATGTAGTCCGCACCCCGTTATATAACTTAGCAAAAACACTTCCAGCCACCCCTCTTTTTCGATTTGATTTATTGCAATGTCCACTACCAGACTCTATGTTTGATAGCATTATCTGCCTAAATGTTCTGGAACACATCGAAGATGACCATAACGCATTAAAGCAAATTCACCGACTACTCAAGCCAAACGGCTTTGCGATTATTGAAGTACCTTCTGGAAAATGCTTATACGATAAAATTGATGAAGCGCTTCAGCATTTTCGCCGTTACGGACTGCGGAATCTTGTCACAACACTGAGCAACTGTGGGTTCGCCATTCCATTCCGCTCACACCTTGGTTTTTTTGCATACCTACCGTTTGCATTCATAAAAATCATGAACAAGTTTTTTGCCAGAAATCATGACGCTGAACACAGCATGGAACTGCTCAGAAAAGATGTCAGACAAACAAGAGAGTCGAAACTAATGGGCTTGTTTTTTTCCATAGAAGCATTTCTCGGAAAATATGTTCAATGGCCATTTGGTATCCGATGCATCGTTGTCGCCAGCAAAAAGGTTTATGATAAAACACAAATCCATACAACCAAATAGCCCTTGGGGAGGCAAGCCACAATGAGTCTATCTGTTCAATGTATAACATTTCCCATGTATCGCCGTCTTACTGGAGGACAAAATGGGCCACAATAAGTTTTCATGCTGTACGAGCACCTATAATTCTGCCTTTCTGATATTAT
>QKHZ01000165.1 GCA_003249795.1 bacterium
CTTGGCGCTCCATTTCTCACCTTCTGCCGGGATATATTCTCTGTTTCTCCGCTCTTTCTCTGAATCTTTCGGACCCAGTCCGAATGTCGTCCGAATATCCACATCGTTTAAAATAAGGCATTTGCGCAAAATGGCCGTTTTCGCGGTTGTGTCTGCGCAACATACGGTGTCTAATTTCGGTTTCATTTTCGAACCATTCGTCCGAACATCGCAAAGGAAGCACGTTAATTTTTCTTCCCTTTATACGTTACGCCTTTGAAATGAAGGATTTCTGTTTCTCTATATTGAGGATGATGAATTTACTCTACAAGCTATACGCAATGACGTAGATTCGAAAATCGTATGATAAGGAGCGTACAAATCCACAGTACGTTTAATGAAGATGAAAGAATTTTGGCTCTGTTTTGTTCCGCTTTTTGTCGCAGTGGACGCCGTGGGTGTGTTGCCGTTGTTTGTTGCGCTGACGGAAGGAATGGATCAGCAACAGCGCAGAATGGCCATCATACAGTCAGTAATAACCGCATCGGTCGTTGCGGTGTTGTTTCTCTGGTTCGGGCCAAGCTTGCTTCATTTCCTCGGTATATCTGTTCCGGATTTTATGGTTGCTGGGGGTGTTTTGTTGTTGGCCATTTCGTTGAACGATTTGTTAACTGGGGAAAAGAGACAACGGCAGACTGATATGGATAGTCTCGGCGCGGTCCCCATCGGTATTCCTTTGATTACCGGCCCCGCTGTTTTAACGACCTGTCTGCTGCTTGCGAATCTTCACGGGAAATGGATAACCACCTTGGCAGTTTCCGCAAATACCATTATCGCGGGTCTTGTATTCGCAGCATCCGTACCGATTTCCAGAACATTGAGTCGCGCCGGAACACGCGCTGTATCCAAACTTGCGAGCCTTCTGCTTGCCGCTATTGCCGTGATGTTGATTCGTCGAGGCCTGTTTGATATGCTTGCAAGCAGGTAAATGAGCAATTAAAGAAAGCATTATCTGTATGATTCTCTCACTGATTTTGATTTTATGCGGTCTTGCTCTACTGCTGGCAGGAGCTGAGCTGCTTGTACGTGGAGCCTCTTCGCTGGCGGCTCGATTTGGTTTGTCACCTCTGTTGATTGGTCTAACGGTTGTTGCTTTCGCAACCAGTGCGCCGGAAGCCGTCGTTAGCGCGGGAGCAGCTTTGGGTGGACACGGAGATATTGCTGTCGGTAATGTGGTCGGTTCCAATATTTTTAATATTCTGTTTATTCTCGGGCTGGCTTCCTTGATCAGACCCATCTCAATCCAGTTGTCTATTTTGAAATCAGACGCACCGATTATGGTTGCTGCATCTTCTGTTGTTTTTCTGATCTTTGCTTTTTCTCCGATTCTGACCCGGTCGTTCGGCCTGCTGTTTCTATTTCTACTGACAGCCTATATCGTGCTGAGTTTTCGTCTCGCAAAAAGAGAAGATAAAAAAGAAGTCATCACCGAATTTGAGGAAGGAATACCAAGGCCGCTGAAAAATACATGGGTGTGTGCTGCGCTGATAATTACAGGACTCGGCCTGCTCTCAGGAGGGGCTCATGTCGTAGTAACCAATGCCGTAACCATTGCCCGTCTGTTGAATCTTAGTGAAGCAATTATTGCCCTGACCATTATCGCCGCCGGAACCAGCCTGCCCGAACTGGCCACCTCTGTTGTCGCGGCTGTTCGCGGTCATTCAGATATTTCCGTCGGCAATGTGATTGGTTCCAATATTTTCAACCTGCTTGGCATCTTGGGATTCTCCTCTGTGATAACCCCTTTGAGAGCTCCCGATGTAACATTGCTGGATTTTTCCATGATGCTCATCAGTGCCTGCTTGCTGCTGCCCATGCTATGGACTTCGCGGAAGTTGCAACGTGTGGAAGGAGCGTTATTGCTGGCAGGCTACCTTTTTTATCTCTACCTGCGATGGCCCAGATAGAACGCAAAACTATTTGAATCCGAAATGAGCGCGTTGCTCATCCCAGTCTGCCGGAAAGCTGAGAACCAGTTTTGACAGCGATAGTCCGTCAGGTTCTTCGCCGTTGAGGATGGCTTCGACGATGTCGGGTGCGAGTGTGGTGAGCTTGAGGATACGGACGACATACGAGTTGTCGACGTTGAGCGATCTTGCCAATTCAGCTATCGTTTTGACCTCGCCGTTTTCGAGCAGCTCCGCCCATGAATAGGCTCGGGCGAGTGATTGTGCGACGGCGGATTGAACGATATCGGGCATATCCACATTTTCACCGTCCAGCGTTTGGGGCGCGTAGATCATCTTTCGCCCCTGATTCGTTTTTACGAACATGGGAATGTGAATATGCAGATTCCCGTTTTCGGTTATGTTGATGGTTGCTTTGCTCATGCATTTCTTCCTTCCGCTTCTTCGACGAGTCCGGTCAGTTCGGTGGCTAATCCGGTCAGGCCGTTTGTTTTTAGTGTCATGTCGATTCCGTTCTTTTTGATTTCGATCCGCTCGACCAGCAGATGAATCAGGCGGTTGCGTTCGAGTGGAAAGAGATCTTCCCAGAAGGTTTCTACGCTTTGGAACGCGGAGGAAACATCGGCTTCGGTAATAGCTCCCTTCTTCATGGTATTCAGCTTGGCTACGACGGGCTCGAGCTGGCCGCTCAGCTCCCCCACTTGGCGATTGGCCTCCGTTAATTGGGTAAATGCATCGGGATCGGTGCCGTCCGCCGACATAAGGGCCAATGCGTCGCGCTGTGCCGCACGGAGTTCTTCTTTCAGTTTCAAGCGTTGGGCGACCAGTCGTTCCCGTTCCTCATTTTCGATTTCACGGGCAGTGAAGTAGGTTTTAGCCACCAGCGTTGGTGTTCGAAATACCGCACTGAGTTGCTCCAGAATCACCTTTTCAATGTCGCCGCTTGGAATGCGTTTGATTGGACATTGGCTGACGGGGCGTTTCTGGTCTTTCTCGCAGATATAGTAAGAATATCGTCGATCCTTCTTTTTCGTGTAGGTGATCCCCATCGAGCAGTCACAGTGACCGCATCGAATTACCCCGCTCAACGGCGAAATGGTTTTCACCCGCGCTTTGGTCGACTTCGCCCGATGATTTTCTGCAAGCAAAGCCTGTGCTTTATCCCACAGCTTCTGATCAATTAGCGCGTCATGCTCCGCCGGATAGTTTTTGCCTTTATAGGCGATCTCTCCCAAATAGAGCCGATTATTCAATTGGCGATAAATCTGTGCGGTATTCCATTGGGTTCCTTCCCGAACGATCCCCTTTTTCGTCGTCCACGATTTGGTTTTGTATCCCTGCTCGTTTAGTTCCTGAGCCACTTGTTGAGCAGAAGCCAGCTGGGTATACCGTCGGAATATAAGCTGGATCAACTTGGCCTCTTCTAGGTTCACCAAGAGTTTTTTCTGATCGCGATCCACGTCATACCCCAATGGCGGAACTCCTCCGCAATATTTCCCGCGCCGCTTGGCCGCTGATACTTTATCCCGAATGCGCTCACCGATTACTTCGCGTTCGTATTGAGCGAAGGTGATCAGGATGCCCAGAAACATGCGCCCGGTCGGGTCGGTCGTGCTGAAGTGCTGTGTGACCGAAACAAAGCTGACCTCCTTTTCGTTAAATAGCTCAATCATTTTCATAAAATCGAGCAACGAACGGGAAAGCCGGTCGATCTTATAGACCACGATCAAATCGACCTTTCCATCATCGATGTCGGCAAGCAGCTGCTTCAACGCCGGACGTTCCATGGTGCCGCCGGAGAAACCGCCATCATCGTAGCGCGTGGGAAGCGCTCTCCACCCCTGAAGTTTCTGACTTTCGATGTAGGCTTCGCCTGCTTCCCGTTGGGCATCCAGTGAGTTGAAGTCCTGATCCAACCCTTCCTCATGGCTCTTACGGGTATAGATCGCGCATCGTAGAATCTTGCCTGACTGTTGGGTGTTGGTGTTATTCAGCATCCGCGCCTCCTTTCTTTGCAGTCGAAGATCCCTTCAGCCCGAAGAAAATCTTTCCGTTCCAGCGCGTTCCAGTAATCTCCCGAGCCACCGCGCTGAGCGAGCGGAATATACGTCCGTCATATTCAAAACCGGAGTCGCGGGTAATTACCTCATGCCGTTTCTCGTTCCAAACCCGTACAAATCGAGTTCCGGGTAGGATAGAATCCTGTGGTTTCCGGGCATCCGGCACCTGAACCTTTACGGTCGCCACCGGATCGGTCGCCGCGATCCGTTTCAGGCATCCTTTCGCGGGATCCGACAGGCCGCCGTAATACAGCTCTTGGATCCGGTAGGCCAGACGTTTCACCAAAAACGCCTTCCGGTATTTCGGAGCATTCTCGCCATATAGGTCGAGCCATTTTTCCCGAAGCTGCTCGTTGTTCATCTGCTCCAACGCCGCCAGCTGCCGCAATACGGATGTCCGCGAGCGTTTTCTTTCTTTCAAGTCATTCATGCAATTCTCCTTCTCTTGGTTTCGGACTTGGTTTTCATGACACACACGCTCTTGTGGCGCGACTTAGCAAGTCCTTCTCTGGGCACATCGGCATTAATCTGCTCGTTGCTGCTGTCTGAAGCGGTTTCTGAGTACCGCGATGGCCAGAATCTCCAAAATGGCCTCCCATTGGTTTTTCGGGGTTAGTGGGCTGGTCGGCCTCTCTATTGGGGCTGAAAATGGGTTATGCGGGGCAAGCTCTATGTTCGACATGCAATTCTCCTGTTTGGTGTGCGAGACATCGCTTACTTACTGGAAACACGAGCAAAACGCCGGAAGGCGCAACTAAAAATCTGTTTCGGTTTTCTTTTGAAACCTCATTTAGATAACTTGGGTGCGCTTTTTGAGTAAGATGGAGAGAGAACCCGTGAGTACGCTAAATTTTAGACAATTTTCAAAGCCGGAGGTATTGCAACAGATCGACAAAAATCACCTGATTGAGTTCTTCTCGCCGCACGCCGAATACTTTCACCGTCGCAATCTGGATGTGATAGGTGAATTGAACCGGGAGGAACCCAATTACAGCACGATCAGCGGGATTTTAATCACGTCCGATGACGCGACTCCAGATCAACTGGCGGAAGCTCTTTATTATGTGAACGATGTCGCCACCGAAGATGGCGCGGACGCGATTCTCGATTATCTTGAGCGGGAGCCAACCCTCTTTCCCATCAATCAGGATAGCACTCCGGCAGATTTGGCTCTTCAACTTT
>QKHZ01000179.1 GCA_003249795.1 bacterium
TCAATAATTCAAGGATTACGCCTTTGACCGTCTGCATCTGTTTTTTCACACCCAGTGAACCGGATGCATCAACCAGAAACAGAATCGCCGCACCGGCTCGCCGGTAACGACGCTTTTGGCGCAAGTCATCCTGAATGATGGTTGTAATTTGCTTCGCATCTGATAACTGTTTGAGCGAAGTGCCCTGTGTAGCCTGCCGCAGTGCCGATGTGCGCAGGGTCGCGTCGATTGCGACATTGCCGAAGTCGGTTTTTCCTTTTGGCGTTTTGGCGCGGCGGTAACGGCCGAACGCATCGGCAGACTCGATCAGCGAACGGCGGCCTTTTTTACCGGACTCTTTGTTCTGCTTTTCAAAAATCGAGGTTGTCAGACACTCACGTTTTGCATTGTGCATCGTTTGTTCGGGAGTTTTTTTTTAGAATCATTTTGATTGGATTCATTGTTATCCTGCGTCTCGTCCTCAGGTTCCTGCTCCTGCTGGTCTTGCTGCTCATCAGGCGGTGTGCCATCCTGCAGGATCTGCATGAGTTGTTCCGGTAGAGCCTGCGGTTGCTGCTCCTGGCGAAACGGCGTCTGGCGCAAACGGTGCGGCAAGACAAGCGCAGCGGCTTCAGCAAGGTCGTCGTTGGTGGCCACAGCCCTGCCCGCCCACGCCGCAATGACCGAGGTCGTCCGGATCAGCGCGATATCGGCGCGATGGCCATGAACACCGGCAGCGGATGTCAGCGATACGGCTTTGCGCAGGATCGTCTCATCAATCTGAACCTGCGGAAGGATTTCGCGCGCGGATTGAATTCTCCGGGCAATAAGCTCGTCCTGCTCTTTCCAGATTGCGCAGAATGCAGCCGCGTCACGCTCATACGCCTCGCGCCGTTCAATCACCGCCAGACGCTCGTCGACTGACGATAGGCCCTGTACCGTCACGCACAGTGCGAAGCGGTCAAGAAACTGCGGGCGCAATTGCCCCTCTTCGGGGTTCATCGTCCCGATCATGATAAACCGCGACGGGTGCGTTAGAGATATCCCCTCGCGCTCGACGGTGTTGACGCCCATCGCCGCTGCATCCAAAAGGAGATCGACCAGCATATCATCAAGCAGATTCACTTCATCCACATATAAAAACCCGCGGTTGGCAGCCGCTAGCAGACCCGGTTCAAACCGGCGCTCACCGTGCTTGAGAGCGTGCTCCACATGCAGTGTTCCGATCAGCCTGTCTTCGGTTGCGCCCAACGGGATCTCGACCACTGGCATCGGCCGTTTGTTACGGGGAAGTTTTTCACCGGCAGCGACACGGACTTTTGCTTCAGGCCCCATCTGCTCGGGACTATCCGGATCGGAGTGGTACGGGTCATCAGCAACCACTTCGATTTCGGGAAGAAGCCGCGCAAGCGCCCTGACGGCCGTACTTTTTGCCGTGCCTTTATCGCCCTGAATCAGCACGCCGCCCAAGAGCGGATTGATGACATTATACAGAAGCGCCTTCTTCATCTGCTCCTGACCGACAATTGCGGAAAACGGGTAGGTGTTTTTTCTCTGGTGCATTTTATTTCCTCTTTATGGCATGGAGATTATGTTGATAAAACCATCAGGATAATTGACAGGAAAGATCTGCGGCCTCTTCCAGATCGCCTTCCATTTCGAGTATTCTGTCCCGAAGCAGAGACAGGTCGTCATCGGATGCATCCCAATATCCGCGGTCACTCGCTTCATGCAACCGCCGCAGCATTTCTTCGGTGACATACGGGTTGTTTTCCTTTAACCGGTCGAACATTTCGCGGTCGCGGACAAACCGGTCGGTGGTCTTGTCCCACACCCAGTTTTCGACGCCGTGTGTGGTTGCGGAAAATCCGAGCAGGTTTTCGACCATCTCCGCGATCTTTTGCGTACCGTGGTAGTCGTGCGCCAGCATCCCGTCGATCCACACGGGATTATGCAACCGTGTCCGCACACCACGGCCGATTGCATTCTGGATCGTTTCGGTTTTGATCCGCTCGCGCGTGGTGTCTGTGATCAGCATCATCGGCGCCGTGCCGCGTACCGACTCGACACTGCGGCTGAGTCCGCCGAAGTATTCGAAATAATGGTCCAGTTCATTGATCTCGCGCTCGTGTGTGTCGCGCACCTGACTGACGGTATCGACGGTCTGTAACCGTCTTTTATACGACTCGGCCGCCACCTCGCCCATCGTCGAGCGTGCATATAGATGTTGGCTCCGTTTCATGAAGAGTCCGGAAATCTCTTCCTCACTCTCCCAGTTACTGCCCTGGATCAACTTACTGAGGCTGTTACCGTACTCGCCTGCTGGCGGGCCATAGATCCGTCCGACTGACTGCTCGCGCCGCTGCATGGGCGACAGGTCTTCCGGCAGTTGCTGAAAAATTTCATCGGTGTTTTTGCGGACATGGTTTTCTTCCGCATTTTCATCGAGCGACGACACGAGCTCAAACGCATCGTGAATCAGGGCGATCATGTTCGGGTACATGTCACGGAAGAATCCGCAGATCTGGATATGGCAGTCAATGCGCGGGTGCCCCAGTTCATCCAGCGGGATCGCCTCGACTTTTTTTCTCGTCGGCATGCTGTCTTTCGTGAGCCGCACACCGATAGCGGCAAAGATCTGGCCGATGGTTTCACCCCGCGTTTTCGAGGTTTCAAATCCCCATAGGATAATGCCGATACTGTCGGGATATGTCCCATGCTCTTCGCGGTAGGTGTTAATAATATTGTTCGTGATTTCCTCGCCACGCGCAATCGCATCCTTACTGGGAACAAGGCGGGGATCGAACTGGTATGTATTGCGCCCGGTCGGCAACACCTCCGGTGTGCGCAAGGGATCACCACCAAGACCGGGAGTGACATATTTCATATTCAAGCCTTCAAGTAATGCGTGCATCTCCTGCCAGCCGTCAAGGTCAAGCCCGACCTTGCAGGCAAAATCAAGGCACCGGCGCTGATCCTCCGGCACAGACACTGCGCCACCCGACATCGCTGCAGCGACATTGGCGCAAACTTCGGCATCGATCTTTTCCATCGCAACAATATCGTTGCCATCCAGAAGCGTATCGTAATCAAGACCTGCCGCCTCTGCCTTCAGCCGGTGAAGCGACGGGACTTCTTCACGGTCAATCCGCAGCAGGTATGCGCCAAACAATACGCGGTCATCAAATTCGATATCGTGTCCGAATGTGTGCAGCCCCTTCGGGATAATCGAGCGCTTCATGAGTGCAAGTTCTTCAGCAACCGTATCCGGAGTTTGGCAGGGAATATTGAGTTTTGCCGCTTTTTCCATAACAGACTCAGTCAGTCTGCGCACGCGTTCGTCACTTGCGATACTTTTTGCCTCCTGCAACTCCTGCAGGCAGTCATCCAGTTCGCAATACTCTTCGTACAACCCGGAAGTCGTAAACGACGGGGTATTGTAATTGACTAGCGTCGCCAGACTCCTGCGTTTGGCGATCACCGCTTCGGAGGCATTGGTCACATGATAAATGTAAAGGTGCGGGATGCTGCCGGTCAGAATTTCCGGCCAGCAGTGCTGCGTCATCCCCGCTTCCTTTCCCCGCAGAAACTCAAGCGTACCGTGCGTGCCGACATGGATCATCGCATGCGGTTTCCACACCGTTTCCAGCCACCGGTACCATGCGATATAATGATCCGGCGGCGGCAGGCTTTTGTCATGCGCAAGCTGTTCGGCATTTGCGCCACCGCCTCGTGCAGGCTGCAAACCGACCATGACATTGCCAAACGAAATATGCGGAACGAAAAATCCGGAGCCTGTGCGCATCAGATCCGATGCGGCTTCACGCGCAACGTCTTTCGCTTCTTTTGCAGACTCCGCGGGAATCTGTCCCAGCGCGCGTTCATACTGTTGAAAGGGATACAATGTATTTGCATGTTTTGTCAAATCAGGTTCGATCCACTCTCCGTGGTTTAGTATCCCGCCGTGAATGAACCGGTTTTTCAAATCGTTCTCAACCGGAATGTCCTGAACGTCATAGCCGTCATTGGCAAACGCAATCAATATCTCGCGCACGCTCTGCAACGTGTCCAGATATGCGGCGGATCCAAGATGCCCTTCCCCGCCGGGATTGTCATAGATAATTACGGCGATACGCCGCTTTTTATTCGGCGTCTGTTTCAGGCAGATCCAGTTTGCGATCCGCTCGGCAACCCGACTGACGCGGTCAGGAATCGGAACAAGACGGCTGACCTCGCATGCGAATAATTCGCTCTTCTGCCGGATCAACCCCGCCAGCGGAATCGGCTCGATCATCCCGTCAAGCTCCGGCAGGATAATCCCGATCATCACCGTCATCGGGCCGAACCCTTGCGGACTTTCTTGCCACTCTTTAATGTCACGGTGATACAACGGGCATGCACAGAAGACGGGTACATCAAGGTCTTTAAGCAGACTCACCGTATCCTGTGCTTTGTCCTGCGTGAAGGTGCTGAGTTGAAAATACTGAAACGACACGACCGCGTCCACACACGCGACACCGTCTTTCATGAAATATTTTTCAATGGCGCTGTGGTTATGATTACGCTCCGCAAAAACAGGAAGGACATTAATCCGATGTTTCGCACAGAGTTCTTCAGCCAATGCCTGCGCCGGAACCGCGCTCTGCAAAAAGTGGCTCCCGCCATAGCAGAGAAGCCCCACCGTCGGCGCACCCGAAATCGGCGGAAACTCCTGCCAATACTCCTCGCGGCTCTCATAACACGCGCGCGTCTGCGGGTCAAACACCCCCTGCGGCACCGGCTCCTGTGGCACCGGCGGTACAGGAAGCGCAAGCTCCAGATAGTAATGCCCAAGCAGTGCAAGCATGTGCCGACGATTAACCGCATCGCCGCAGTGCCAGTATTCAAGCGACATCGCCGCATGATGTTTTGCATCAACCTTCATCGGCTCAGGTCCGAGCCGCATCAGCGTCATCGCATCAGGGCCGCCATTAATCACCAACACCAGCTGCGTACCTCGGCTGACAATCTGACGCGCCATGCCCATAAAGGCTCCCGCGCCCATCAGCTCAAGAATCAAAAGATCGGCCGACTCAATATCGAGCGCAAGCTGTTTGCGGTCAAACTTCCCTTCATTAATATCATTCGTATAATACAGCTTCGGCTTGAAGACAGGGCCGTACTCGTCCTGCAACATGCAAAGCGCGTCGTGATAAATTTCCGACTGCCCGGGATTGCAGACAATCGTCACCGTTTTACTGACAGATTTATTGGCAGACATCGCGTTCTCTCTTCGTATTCTATCTGGCTGCGCAAGGCTCTGGTTCGACTGAATCAGGCTCAGTATTCAGCACCGGCGCGATCCACGGAATACCTGACGGATGATCCAACACTGCGCACTCAATATCATAAACCTTCTTGATCTGCTGACGGCTCATCACATCCTGCGGCGTTCCGTCCGCTTTGATTTCTCCCTGCTGCATCAGGATAACGCGGTCGCAAAAAAGACTCGCCAAATTCAAGTCATGTAGCGCCGCGATCACGGTCTTGCCCTGATCCACCAGCTTGCGGAAGATACTCAGCACCGCAACCTGATGATGCGGATCAAGGTGATTGGTCGGCTCATCGAGCAGAATTAGGTTTGTCTCCTGCGCCAGAATCCGCGCCACGTCAACCCGGTGCGCTTCGCCTCCGGAAAGAGTCGGATAAATCCGGTCTTTCAGATGCAACACGTCAGCCCGTTTCATTGCCTCGTCGCAGATTTGACGGTCGTGGCTGCTTTCAAACACGCCTTTCAGATGCGGTGTTCTGCCCATGCAAACGACTTCATAAACCGTAAACGGAAATGAAATAGATGACGTTTGAGAAAGCATGCTGCGCTGACGCGCTAACTCATCCGAGCTATATGAGGCCATGTCCTTACCACACAGTGAAATCTTTCCCTGCGCCGGTTTCAGTTGCGAAGAGATCAGCCGCAACAGCGTAGTCTTTCCGGCACCATTAGGCCCAAGCAATCCGACAAACGTCCCTGCCTGCACAGAAAAGGACACCGAATGGATCAGCCGGTTGTTTCCGATATTGTAATGAATATTCTCAACATCAATCACAGACATGAAAACTCACACTCCATACTTTTGATCACAAGCCACAACAAGCCAATATATCGCACTCAGGATGCAGGCATACTCCAGCGCCTCTGCCGCAACAACAGCCAAAGGAAAAACGGGCCGCCAAACGCAGAGGTAATTATCCCGACCGGAATCTCAAGCGGAATCACAACCGTACGTGCTGCCAGATCGCACAAAACCAGAAACAGCCCACCGCCAAACATTGAACCGAGTAACAACCATCTGTGGTCTGCGCCCACCGACAACCGCAACAAGTGCGGGATTACAAGCCCGATAAACCCGATCTGTCCGCCCGCTGCAACCGACGCGCCGACCGCAAGCGCCGCACCCAGCACAATCCGCCACTTGACCTTTTCAAGATCAATCCCGAGATGTGCGGCTTCAGACTCGCCAAGAGTAAGGGCATTAAGAACATTCCCCAGCGGCAGCAGCAACATTAACCCTAATATGCTGCATCCGCCCGATGCTGCCAGAATCCACCAGTTAGCTGACTTCAAGTCCCCCATCATCCAGAAACTGATGCTGCGCAGTTGCTCGTCATTTGCGATATATGTCAGCAATCCAAGACCGGAACCAACGATCGTATTCATCGCGATTCCTGCCAAGAGCAATGTATATATCGACATCACTCCATCGTGCTTGGCAATCCGCCAGATCAGGAATGTAGTCATTGCACTTCCGCCGAACGCCGCAACCGGCAGCCCCCATAGCCCCAGAAAGGTCGTGTTCAGAAAAACAATCCACAACGCCGCACCCAGACTCGCACCACTGGTCACACCAATCAAACCGGGACTGGCAAGCGGATTGCGAAACAACCCCTGCAAACTCGTGCCACTCACCGCAAGACAACCGCCGACCAGAGCGCCAAGGATGACCCGCGGAAAACGGATCTGCATCAACACGTCATAGCCTGAACTCTGATTAATGAGAATCGACGGAATTTCCCACGGCGAAATCCAATAGGCGCCGATGCCTGCTGATAACAACATGGCAACAATCAGCCCCGATGCCAACACGACCAGCGCGATGAAAAACTTGGAATTCATCATACTCCTTTTGTTTATTGCTGCGTCAGTTCTTATTGCGCCGATGTTGCCGGCATAAATCCCAACCGTTTGATTGTCTGCACCGAAGCGGTTCCATCGTTCACTTTTTCAATCAGCCCCCGCTTCATCATCTCGGGATAACTGCTGTTTTCAATCGCATCAGCAACCTGACTCCGACGCTCATACGACCATTCAGCAACCGTATCTTTTTCGTTCTGGCTTTTTGTTTTTGCAGCCTGTACCATCATTGTTTCCAATATTGATTCCTGCTTTACTGATACCACAACCTGATTTCTGACCATTTCAGGTTTTTGCTTTTCATAAAAATCATCGACAACATAAGGCCCCTCATGCTCGTACAAGCCCTTGTAGATTTCCTGCGCCGCCAGTGCGACCTGCGGGCCAAACCCGATAATCAACCGGCGGGGAAGAACAATAAACTTCTTCGTTTTTCCTGCAGGAATCTGAGCAATCCCCGGGATCTGCATCAATCCGTCAACTCCGCCGATGGTATCCCACTCTTCTCGATTGGTCAGTACCGCATCAGCCTGTGTCGAAAAAATCGCTTCGGGAGTAATGGGCTTGGGACCGGCAACATCAAACGCCGCACGCGAGCCTACCAATTGCAGCATTCCATCGTGCGAACTGCCTTTGCCAAAGATCAAGCCGCTTCGCGTACCGTGAAAAAACATACTCACGACATTGAACGTCGGTTTATTCTGGGCAATGCGTTCAGCCACTTTTTTGCGTAGCGGCTCCAATTCTTTTTCTATACTGTTAATCAGCCACTGCCCTTTCTCCGGAACCTGCAGGGTTGCGGCAAGCTGGTTGATCATCGCGTAGCATTCGGGAAGATCTTTGGCAAAAGGAATGTACGCGGTTTGTACACCGGCCCGTTCAAGCGGTTTCAAAACGCGTTCGATGGAAACCATACTTGTACCAAAGACATGTGTCGGGCGGGTGGCAAGAATAGCCTCCACACCCAATTGTCCGTAACCACCGAGATTATAGATTTTCTTCGCCTGCGGAGGATAGATCGACAATGTATCACGACCGACAATCGTCTCGCCCCGACCAAGCGCAAAGATTGTTTCCGTCATATTCAGGTTGAGACTGACGACGCGAATCTCAGATTCTTTTTTCGAAGAAGGCTTGGTGATATAGGCGTAAGAGCAGATTGAGCCAAGAAACAAAACACCAATGAGGGGAAATAAAATTGAATGGCGCACTGAATGCTCCTTTGGTTGAAGGACCATTCAGGGAAAATAAAATCGGGGAATAGAACGAAAGCGGGAAATAAAAGCCGAATCCGTATAAAGGCTGAAAGGATAGTATTTATGTACGCTACCAACCGATAAATGTCAATTCGAAAATTACATATTTTGGAAAATGTTTTTCGTTTTCGCTTGACATTTAAAATCTTCGCTATAAAAAACCAGAAGATTTCAGTATTGAAATCGGACATAGGAAAATAAATCCTGTCGATTGTTCTAAAACAAGCTAAATGTATGCAGGTCCACGGAAGTTCGGTGAAAGTCCGACGCAGACGCGCTGCTGTAACAGGCCATTAACGCCGTTTATCCACTGGTTCACCGGGAAGGATAAACAGACAGGCTGCCTGAAGCCAGAAGACGAACCGCAAACATGTGCCAATTACCTTCTCGCGAAATGGGAGGTCACGGTCTAAGACAGAGCTTTCTGTCACTGGGTTTTACTCGATTTTTGTCGTTTGCAGAATCCAATTAGACGGTTATATGAGTATGCCCATCGCGTTTTTTTTGCGATGGGCTTTTTTTATTCGAGTGCGGCACTGTGAAACATAACCGCACGGGAGTCTTATAACGAGATCAGTATTCAGGGAAAGGAGGGGGATTTCATAAAGGTGACGAAAGGATAAGTTAATCGTAACAGATGCAAATTGTTTGGTTTTGTGATACCGGAAAATGCCGGTATCAGGCGGGGGTTTATTGAGAATTGAAATATAACTTTCTATTCCCGCAATTTTTTATTTCAGATATTTAATTTAACTTTTGAATGAACAAAATCCAGATTAAAGGTGAGGATCATGACAACTCATATTAAAAAGAAAACCGCGTTTTCGCTGATAGAACTTCTGATTGTAATCTCCATTCTCGGTGCGCTGACCGCGATCATCCTTCCGCAATTCAACGTTTCTGAACAGGAAGCACAGGAAGCAATTTCGAAGCACAATGCAATGGGTCTCATGCGTTTTCTAAATCAATACGAATCGGTTCACGGCGTTTTCCCGACCCTGTTCCACTCAGGGCTTACCGATAATGAAACAGGTGGTGCCGCAGTTGCAGCAATGCCAAGTACTGTTTCAACAGCAATTTCAAGCTTGATTGCTGCATTACCAGACAGTGATGGAATTTCTAGTTCATGTGAGGTGGATGGCTTTCAGGATGCCATGCGGAAATTCGGTTTGCGCGCATGGGTTTATGGTGAAGTCGACAACTTTGTAACCAAAGCTGGTTCTGCGATCAGTTCAATGACGTGTAAAACTGCGACTAATTCTATTACAGAATCAGACAGCAGTGGTGCTAACGGTGACCTGTTAGTTTCATTTTACAATACTGACCTTGTTATTAACGGCGAATCAGTAACCATTAACGGAAAAACATTGGATGAAATATGTTCATCATCAAGTCAACGTATTGTCTTGGCATGGATCACCCCCGAACTGTATAGCGGTATGGCATTAAAATCAGATACTGGTGACGCAGGGGCGTGGGCATCGGGCGCAAAAGTCAAGCTCGAACAGATCCCGAACGACCCCATGGCGAGTGAGGATGAATGGCCATATTACATTGCCGTTTTTCAAGTCTATGCGGCAACGCCTCCGAACACGGTCAAACTCCTGACAATTCTCACGTCTGATGGAGAAAACCTAGTCAATCCGTAATTTTACTCGGCAACCGGGCGAGGGGGGACGAACGGCTGACCGTCTCCTCTTGCCTGTATTTGGATGACTCTCATGGTTCGCATGAATTCAACAGTCAAAAACGTTGTTAGGCACTTCACCCTGATCGAACTTCTGGTCGTCACGGTGATTCTAGGCGTATTGTCGTCCATTATTATAACTTCTGTCGCACAACACGAAGTCGGCGCCAACAACGTTGTACGTGAGAAAGAAATGGCAGACATCTTTAACGCGTTTCACCGCATGGAATGTGACTGCCAGCTGACAGACGCCCAGTTGGACACAGTTATCTCGCACGGACTCTGGCCACTATTCTGGTACGAATTATCGACGACATCAACGACATGCGCATTGACCACATATGACCGCTATCGTGCAACCGGTTGGCGGGGGCGCTACATGATCGCAGAATCCAGCGTCACGATCAACAGCGTAGAAGAAGGCCAATGCCGCAGCAGCACAGACTCAGACACCATCAAAGTCATCTTAAACCCGTGGGGCAATCACTACCGCGTACTTTGCCCCAAGGACAGTTCCGGCAACTACCGCTACAATTACATGACGCTTGTCTGTCCCGGTGTCTCCTGCCTGCAGAATGGTGAGGATTCAGAAGAACCGCTGGAAACATTAGCAGACTCATTGAACAACGATGGTGAGATCGAAGCAGAGGGCGACGATCTGGCACTGTTACTCAGGCTTTCGGCACAATGACCATACTCTCCCGCCCACGCATCTCACGGCTCCCGCATCGCCTGCAGTCACTGCACCGATACAACCTTCATACAATGACTCTAATTGAAGTCCTTGTTGTACTTTCGATTTTGGCGGCAATTACAGGGATCGCACTATCAGGCGCATCTGAAACAATCTCATTTTCACAGGAAAGCGAAACAATCCGCAGACTTGAAACCATCCGCAATGCAGTCATGGGTAATTCAGACAGAAACTACGGTCGCTTTATCGCAGACATGGGACGCGTTCCTGCAATCACAATTATAGAGATAGAAACTGACGATGGAAAAGAAATTGACCCCGGACTGTTGCTCAGCGAATTATGGGACTCTTCCTTTTCATCAACCACAAAATCGCTTGGCGACAGCACATATTCTGACTCAACAAACACACCATGGCCGAATGATGAAGAAAAGAAATGTTTTCCTCTTGGTGGTGATATAAAACTCCGCATCGGATGGCGCGGGCCTTATATGCCATGCTCTAATCCGGATGATTTTCATTTTTACGATGGTTTTGGTGAAAACTGGATTACCAATGGGAACGACTACAAGACGATTTCCGATGGTAAATTAATTTATAAAATCCAAAGCAACGGCATGGATAAAAAATCTGATGGTGATGACAATTTAATTTTATCGTTGGGAGAATTTGATGATGACGGCGCCAACCCTTATGTTTATACGGCAAATCTGAATATTACTGTCAACGACAGTAATGGCGACCCGCTTGATATCTCTTCATACCCAAAATTACGCGCTGTCATCTTTACACCATATGTTAGCACCACCAACTCTGGTGCCGGCACACAACTTGGCTTTATCAGTCTGATTCACGATATCCCCGAAGAAAGTGGCGGTGATGAGGAAGATGAATATGGAACAGATATTGTCAAATATACAAGCACAGATACGACTGCATATATAATTCCAGGATCAAAAGGAAATAGCGTCTGCTTTAACAATATTGTATTTGAAAATCTCGCACCGGGAATCAGAGTTCTTTATACCTATGCGATTAAGAGCGACAATACTAGTTGTTATTATGACCTTAGGGCAATTGAACTGACTCCCGGAACAAAAGCCCTGACAATTACATTGACCCACAACAAAACAATTAGTCCATGAATACAGGATCGGAATGCAGTGTTTAGCAATCTTCAATTAACGTTCACAAAAAACAAGCCAGAGCGGATCGCTGTGATCCTGCTGGATGAACAGTTGTGGCACTCCGCTCTGTTTGAACGTGACGAACATGGCATTCATGGAATCGGCGGGCTCGGGCCAAAAGCAAAAATCAACGCTGTTAATCCCGACGAAATTCCGGAAGGATTGCTGAACTGGGCGCTTGCACGTAAAGCAAACTCCGTCTGTCTGCTGATACCGTCTGATATCGTCTGCCTGCAAATCGAAATCCCAAAACAGGCATTAATAGAAGAAAAACAAAGTGCACTGCAATTTGAACTCGCCGCACTGACGGGAGAATTTCCGGAAACAATTTCAGTCATTGCCTGCAGCAACAAGGAAAATCAATCAACAGGGATCTGGGCCTCATACTTTCATACGAACCGCATTAACAACTGGCAAAATCGATGCAATGCATTCAAGCTGCACCTCTGTGCACTCGGATCCCTGCAGATTCTGCTCTGTCAAACCATCGCCAAGTCACTTGAAACCAACTTTCTACTGATGCAGCAGCAGAAAACACTGCTCTTCATGCCCACAACCCAAGGCATCGTCATCAGAAATATCCCCATCGGATACTCACCCGACGACAGAAGCGCTTGGGCTGAAATGATGAGTACGCGTTTTGAAGAGCTGAACGATAATCCCCTGCACATTATGGTCAGCCACATCGACCCGCACGAAGTGGAAAAACAGATAAAGAATCTATTCCATAGCTCCAACATCAAGATTGAACTGCTGGAGCGCAATATTCCTAAGATGATGTCGATTGCAGCACAACGGATTCCTGAAGAAACAAATGCCACGCATTGCGAGCTCTTGCGCTTCAAAAAAAAGAACAGTCATCACATTATCTTCGATGGCATATTGGCTGTTGCGCTAATCTTTTGTTTGATCGCACTTTTTCTCTGGCGACAACAAATGGTTCACCAGAAACAACAACTGCAGCAATGGTCAGAGATTCAAGAAAAATGCGAGGAACAACTGAACAAAATCCTGTTGAAAAAGGACCAGCTGGAAGATGAGTACGAGAAACAATTATCACGCAATCAATTCTTTGAAAACAACCATCAGGTTGATCCTGAGTTTATAATGATCTTTTCCCTGCTGGAACGTCTCATGCCTTCAAGGGTGCGCATTTCCGAAATGTCTAAGGAGAACAACATTATTGTCATAAAGGGCTTTGCGAAAGACACACCGTCATTAAACCGATTGAGCGAAGGATTATTTGGCAGCTTAAATGCCCGCGGCATTACAGCCAACCTTCAAAAAATCAACCGTGACAACAATTATGCAGAGCATGAGTTTGTCGTTGAAATCACAAAAAGTGATGGCAAGAAGGACAAGGAATAACCAATGGCAAATGTTGTTTCACAATTCACCGAAAAATGGATTAATCTTCCTCCGAAATCGAGACTGATTTTCAGCAGCCTGGCCTTGACGATATTTTTTATCGGAGGATTCCTCATTCTCTGCTGGCCGTGCTGCCAGAGTGTCGCTGCGCTGAAAAAGACCTCCCCAAAAAATGCGCCAACAGCACCAGACAAAGATCCCTACATTATTGAAGCACAAGCGGAGATTACAGGATTGGAAAACCGCATCCGTGAAATCATTAAAAAAAATCATAATCACCTGATCAAGCTGGATTCAGATGGCGGAAATCTCGACGCCGAAATCAACGCTGCAATTTCCCATGTTTTTGACAATCGCAATCTAACCATGCTTGAAATGAAACAACTTGGCACGATTGAAGCGACAGATATTCCTGAAGGGCTGCATATTCAGTCGACGTCCTATCAGGTCAATGGAACTTACTTTAATCTTCTTGACGCATTAAATGAAATCAACGGACTTCCGTATTACTTTAAAATCAATCGCCTTTTAATCAGCCTGCATGATAAATCAAACAGTCTCAGGAGCCGCGCTTTCCCAAACGTTCAGCAGGGACCCGTCGCACCGGCAAAACTCCTCATGAATATGCGTGTGGATATCTTTTGCCAAAACGACAAGCTAACGAAATAGGAAGAAAACGATGCCTCCAGTCATTGACCTCAATAACATCACCATTGAACAGGACGCGCTCAAGTGTGTCCCGTCGACCGTTGCCAGCCGACTCGGGATTTTACCGCTATTTATCCGTAAAGGCGTTTTGCATCTGGCCGTTCAGGAAAACATACCGCTGGTCTCTGTGCATCAGATCGAAAACCTCTCCGGTATGCAGGTTCAAATCGAACTGAAACTTCCGATTGAAACGGTACGGCGCGCGATTAATCGCAACTATATTTCCACCGTTCAAGTTAATACCAGTGAAGATCACCCGTTATTTTTTGAAACCATTCACCGCGCCATTCAGATACGCGCCTCGGATATCCACATCGACCCGACGTCAACCGGCGGAACAATCAGGCTGCGAGTTGACGGGCATCTACGACAAGACAAAAAAGTTTCATCGGAACTGGTCGCCGAGCTCGTGAGTGCGATCAAAGTCCGCTCAGACCTTGATATCGGTGAAAAACGAACGCCACAGGACGGACAAATTCAGGCACATATCGCCGGTGACGATATTAATTTACGTGTTGCAACCATCCCGACAATTTACGGTGAACGGGTTACCCTACGCCTGCTGTCAAATTCATCAGGCGGGTTTCTGGAAAGCCTGTCACAGCTATCGATGTCTGAACGCCATTATGAAAAAATGATCTCCACTCTCGATTGTCCAAGCGGAATCATCCTCATCTCAGGTCCGACCGGCAGCGGCAAAACAACGACTCTCTATGCATGTTTGCGCTATCTGCGCGAACAGGAAGGGCTGCATCTACTCAGCATCGAAGACCCAGTCGAAATCCCGCTGGCCGGAGTTACGCAAATCCAGATCGACGCGACCGGCCAGCGACTAAGTTTTCATCATGCACTGCGCAGTGCGCTACGGCACGACCCGGATGTTATTTTATTAGGTGAAATCCGAGACCAGCAAACCGCTGAAATTGCAATCAAATCGGCATTGACTGGCCACCTCGTCATGGCTACTGTTCATGCCAACAGTTCGACCGGCGTGATTACACGCATGCTCGATCTGCAGATCTCGCCATTTCTTATCGCCTCCACATTGCGGCTGTCGATTGCCCAGCGTCTGGTCAGAAAAATCTGTCAACACTGTATCCAGTGGAAACTCTCTGACGATACCGAAACGAAATGGATGGACTGGGAAAAACCGGATAACATTCCGATTGTTTGCGGTTGCCATTTTTGCGAACAGATTGGATATACTGGACGCGTCGCTTTGTACGAAATGGCCGGTTGTACACCGGAGTTGCGTGACCTGATTTTATGCGGCAAGGATGAATCAGCGCTAGCGGCATCTTCTTTTCACGATGGGAACCTTTCAATCAAAGAAGACGCACAAGAGAAAATCAAGAAGGGACTGACAACCGTTGACGAAGCGTACCGGGCCATTTTAATTTAATAAATCTTCACGAGAGATCTGAACTAATTGAGAAGAGGTCATGAACCAATTTCAGTATGAAATCTTTATAAACGGTGAGAAAAAAAACGGAATGATAGCCTCTGCCAATGTAGTGGAAGCAACGAGCGCTTTGCGCAGTCAGGGCGCGCTCGTTATCAAAGTCATTCCGGCAAAAAAAGCCGGGTTATTTTCAAAAGCAAAAGCGAAAAAGGGCAAAAACGAGATTACGCTCAATTATCGTTTCCCACGGCTTGAAAAGTTCCGCCGCAAGTGCATCAGCCAGCAACAAGTTGAGCAGATGCTTCTGCAGCTTTCGGCAATGGCAGAAGCTGGCGTTCCGCTTCTGCATGTACTTGGTGTTCTGGCGCGTCAGCATCCGGGACCACTTGCCCGTAGCCTTGACGCGATCAGTATCCATATTCGCAACGGCCAGTCGCTTGCAGACGGCTTTGCCAAAGAAGCACCCTACATGAGTAAAACATCTCTCGGCCTTTTGCGCGCAGGAGAAACAAATGGGCAGATCAGCGGGATGTGCAAATATGCATCGCAGTTGATGGAACACGCCCGTGAAGTCCGCAATATGCTGATCGAAGCGTCAATCTATCCCAGCCTTGTTTTTTGCATCGCGTGCGGAGTCGCCTATTTTCTTGTGACTGGCGTGATCCCGAAAGTTCTCGACTTTGTCAAAAATCACTCGGCCGATATCCCATGGATTACACAACTGCTTGTCAACATCACCGATGCGGTAAAGCAATATGGAACACTGGCACTGTCTGCATATATCGCGACGATGGGTATCATCTTCCTCATGCGTTTTTCAAAGAAAATCGTACTACTGATGGACCGGCTGTTTTTACAAATCCCGGTCATCGGTGGAATCCTGCTAGCGTCCGCCAACAGCATGTGGTGCAGAACACTTGGGACTCTTCTGGGAAGCGGGATTACCATTACGCACGCGCTGGAACTGACTGAGTCTGTAATCTGGAACCAATTTATTAAAACAAAGATCAGAACTATCCGCCAATCTGTCAGCCAAGGCCACGGCATCGCCGAAAGCTTCCGACTGTCGGGACTCGGTGATCTTTCGCCTATGGCTTACGCGATGACAGATGTGGGTGAAAATGCCGGTACGATTGACGACGGCTTGTTATACGCTGCAGACTTTAGTGAAAATGAATTGAAACGCAAAGTACGGATCTTGTCAAAATTAATTGAACCGGCGATGTTTGTAATCGTCGGCGGGATGGTCGCATTTGTATATATCGCATTTTTCATGGGTGTGATGGCGGCCTCTCGCAGCATTCTTCGGCATAGCTGATGAATTCATGATAAAAAGGAAGTGAGATGAGAAAGCAAATTTATTCTTTTTATATACCTGCAATGTTTCTCTACACGATCATGCTTGTCGTACCTGCTGTAGCAGAAGACGCGCCATATGAAAAGCCGCCGGAACATGTTCACGCAAACGGTGGGGTCAATCCAGTTGTACCTGCTCATGCGCATCCGGGAAATGAGAAAGGGCAACTTCTGCGGCATCAGCAACTCGCTCAGCAAGGTCAGGCTTCCACAAACCCTCACGCGGCACAGCAAACAAGTGCTGCCACCACGCAACTGGTTCCGGTTTCTACAGACCTGCTTACACAATTCCAGCAATCCCAACGGCGCGATCCTTTTTGTTATGAAGATAAATTCGCAGCGCTTTCATTGGCTCCGCCAAATACGGCTTATGAAAATCAGCAGCTTGATCCGGCATATATCGACCTTGAAACGGCGCATCTTCCGAGCGGGATCCATGCCGTCGGCTTTATCTCCATCGGTGACGGAAAGCAAATGGCGGTGCTGGAAGTCCCCGGCTACGATAAGCGTTTTTTTGTCAGGGAAAATGATGTCATCCGAATCGAAGCGACAACAGAAAACGGTCAGGAAATTTATCTGCACATCCGGAAAATCGGCAATCAATGCGTCCACGTCTGTCCGAGCGGACGCGACGACAAAGAAACAGTCATCCAGTAATAAACATTAGAGAGACGACGATGAATCGCAAACAAATAAACTTATCCCTGCGTAATATCCGCCAGCAGATCGTACCGATATTATGTCTGACCATACTGGCATTGATCTGCGGGAACATCTGCCCCGCAGAAGAAATCCCTGAGTCACGCCCTCTCGACGGATTCAATACAGGTTCACCTAATCCCTCACCAGTGCCCATCTCCGGTTTGCCCAGCACAAATGACAATATTGAAAATCTGTCGGCTACAAACATGACCGTTTCCGACCTTTCGCGGCTCTTGACTGAGATCACATCCGCGCAATTCACCGTCAGCCGCAAAGCCGCATCCATCAAGATCGACGCATATCTTAAACGCGTCACACTCGAAAATGCGCTGCGGGCAATCTGTGGCGCGAACGGTTTGTGGTTCAAACGAGATAACGTCAGCGGTATTATCCAGATCATTACGATGGACGAATTCAGACAAGGGGCAAATCTATACGGTGACGAAGTGGTTGAAGTCGTCCCGATTTTATATCCGGCTGCAGAAGACGTTGGCGATTCGCTGAAAAACCTTTTTGGAAATCGCGTCTGCTGGATGAAACCGTCCGAGTCAATGGGTGACCCGACCCGAAAGATCGAACAGGCGCTTGAGCGCATGGATACGATCGCAACTCGCGCGCAGTTTGTGGAAGGACAATCCTCAAGCAGCAGCAATGATGACGACGATGACAGCGTCTCCTCAAGCAGCTCCAGCTCAAGTTCAGGCAGTTCTTCACGAAGTTCATCCAGTAGCAACCGGACACGCACATCTTCACGACGCAATTCGCGATCATCTTCATCAACAGACGCAACCGCAACAACAGAACTCGCGCCACAAGCATCGACCGATAGCCTCACCGATGACGCACTCATCCAGAACCAGGAAACACAGCGTTCTCTGACCGAAGTCACAGGACGCCCCGGCATGGTCACGATCACTTCATTTCCCGATAGCAATTCGTTAATGTTGCGCTCTGCCGATCCGCGCTCGATTGAGCAGGTTAAAACCGTGATCAAAGATCTT
>QKHZ01000256.1 GCA_003249795.1 bacterium
CAACAGGAAATCGTGCAGAGGTGCAGTTCGATCAATCATATCAATTCTCCCGTGCTGATGGTTTTCATTTTGGTCTTTTCTGATGATGACGGAAAACAAGTGTTCGCTACAGAGTCGTTACGTTTGTTGAGGCTGTGGGTCAGCCACAGACATGCGCTCAATCAATGTCGGCTTGATCTGCCAGTGGTCATAACTTGAGAACAACGGCGAAGGGTCAAGTTTTTTCAGAAGCATTACTGCAGCCGCTTCACCGATTGCGTAATACGGTTGCCGGATCGTTGTCAGCTTGCTGAATTTTGCGCGGAACTGATCGTCGGCGCCGATGAGGGAGAGATCCTGCGGGATGTTGATGCCGCGTTGGGCAAGTTGCTGCATCATCCCCAGCGCATAGGAGTCGTTGACGGCGATGATGCCAGTGGTGTCTGGTTCTTTTTCAATCAAGGTATCGACAAGGTTATTCCCGGATTCAAACGCCTCGTCATGGCGGGTGTGTATTCCGAATCGAAACAGCGTTCCCTCGACGTTTCCGTCCGCCTGTTTGATTGCCTGAAAAAAACCGTTGATCCGTCGCGTCAGCCATTCGTCCTCAATCTCGGGAATCACGTACACGATTTTCCGGTGCCCGCGATTGATCAGCGCGTCTGCTGCAAGAAATCCAAACGCCTCCTGCGCAGCGCTGACCAGATTCATATCGGGAAAGTTGTTTGAGTGCGAGACGACAACAAACGGGCATCCTGTTTGCCTGAGCCGACCGATATTTTCCTGCTCAAGTTCCGGATTCACGCCAAGGCACAGATAGATCAGTCCGTGCGTTTCATCGCGTTTGCATTTTTGCAAAAAATCTTCATCAATCTGCAGATGCGGCAGGTAGTTGTCAAAAGAAACGCGGCAGTGTCCCGCCATTTTCGTGAAGGCGTCTTCCATGCCGGTCAGCATCAGCCCGTGCGGGGTAAACCGGAAGCGCTCATCATCACACTGCAGCGTACTGGCAATCGTAATATTGTATGAGGACGCTATTGCAGGACAGTTGGACTCCGAGACCGGCCGAGTTCGCGCCGTGCCAGAGGTTGGCGCTACGGAGGGTGCGACATAAGTTCCGCTGCCTTGCCTCCGAATCAGAATCCCGCGTCCGGCAAGTGCGCCGAGAGCTTTGCTGACGGTGGCTCGGTTGACGCCGAACTTTTTGGCAAGCGAGATTTCCGGCGGCAGAAGGTCGCCGGGTTTGTAAGTGCCTTTGTCGATCAGCGACTTGAAATGGTCGATCAGCCACTCTTGTTTTGACCGGTAGCGGTTAAGCATTCGGGTTCCTGTATAAATGATCAACAAATACACATATTACTTTGAGATTACATGAAAAACCGGATGATGCAAGTCGTCTTGCTTAGTTTATCAGAAGAGATAATGTCTTGTAACCATCTATTGTTAAATATATTGTGGCTGAAAATGAACGCTATTTATTTCGTAAATGCCCCACGATGCGCTAAATAGGGTAATATGATCAGCAAATGACAAATTTTGTATCGGGATACGATAATGAGTTAATGTTGAGGTAAGGAATGTAGTCGAATTTTGTGAGAAAAAAAGAATTAGGTGACTGCTGACGCTTGCCAGATCCTGCCTGGGTGCTATCATGAACAGGAAGTCGGGGCATCACCAATTTGATCAGGGGCACGCATGCTTATCAGGATTTCGGTTATCGTATGGGCTGCGGGATCTTTATGTATCATCCTTAATAGTCTGATTTATGAGGGCGACGGGATCCTTGTATTTATGGGTTACGGGTTGCTGGCAGGCATATCGATCAATCTGATTTTGCGATACTGGGCAAAAAAACATCCACCGAAAGAGGACCAAGAAACGGCCGCTCCGACTCGCTCATTAATTATGTTTTTCTATATCCTGCCAGTCATCATCGGTGGTTCATTACTTCAGTGTGCTCATACGATGCGGCCTCTCGAAATTTTGGGAAATTGTTTTTGGATACTGGGGTTAATTCTTCAAGGGATTCACCTGCATCGCATGCGGACAGATGCGATCAAGAACGGTAAAGCATATCCGTACGACTGCGAACCGCTTTGATGAAGTCTTTTGTAATGGCAATATCTCCGATTTTGCGTCTGCATATCGACTCTGTGCGGGCGTAACGAACAACGCGCTCAGTGCTGGCTGATTTTTTCCCACTCGCTGCGCAGGATCGACATGATCAGTTCGTCATGATAACCGCCATTGCGGAATATCTGTTGCCGCAGTGTTCCCTCAAGCACGAACCCGAATTTCCTGTAGCATTCAATTGCGCGTTGGTTGAAGGAAAAGACCTTCAGGCTGACTTTGTTCAGGTTCAGTTCGTTGAAACAAAACCGGACAAGAATGCGCAGCGCGTCAGAGCCGTAGCCTTGCCCCCTGTGTTCAGCGCCGACAAAGAGGCCGATTATTGCGTGATGGTTCTTGCCGTCAATATTATGGACGCCGCAGCCGCCGAGGTATGCGGGGCTTCCCTTGCGCTCGATTGCGAAGGCATATTCTTTTTCACTGGTGGAGCTGAGCGACTCGTACCACTTTTGTTCATCTTCCTGCCGCAGTGGAAAAAGGATGTGCGGGTTCATCATCTGCGCGACATCGGGGTGGTTCAGAAAGTTTCTGGCGTGCGCCAGATCATCTTGTTCATATGCCCGCAACCGAACCAATTTTCCTTCAAACATTTCGCTTCCCCTTTTTGCCGGCGACAGGGAGTTTTACGCACTGCCGCGTGGTAAGTTGTTCGTGTCTGAATGTCAACGCCTGATTTGTTTCTGCCCGGATCAACTATAAACGATCATGCGGTTGGATCAATACTTATATTGGAAATCGAGTATCATTCCGACTCCGCATCCTGTTGCTGTTGCGTATTTGTCGTTGATATTTCTTTTGAAACCGATTTGGGCATGGCTGAAGGCACTGCGCGTTGTAGAGGAGCAGATTGCATCTCAATGGCGAGTTTAGCCTTCTCTGTTTCAATATCTGTTACGGGTTTGTCTTGTTTTTTCTTTCTGTGATGCGGAACGACATCCTTGATGCAATCAACAACGACTATGCCACCAATTCCTATGAGTTGAATCGGCCACGTTACCAAGTCTGCAATGATTGCGCTGGTAAGGGTTGTCTTCTCTGCCGGAGTAATGTAATTTCGCATTGAAATTGGAATTTCAATTTGGTCGAGTCCTGATGTTGCCGGAAGGTCAATGAAACAGACTAATTTGTCGCGTTGATATCTGTTATGAATAAAATAAATTTTATCATCGTTAATCGCAGTGGTACCGATGGTCTGATTTCGCGCCTCGAATATTTCAACCTGACTTGAGTTATATTGAATTTGCATAAATTTTTCGTGCTCTGAGAGATTGTCTGTGTCAATTGTCATGAACTGCAGTGGTATTAGCGATGGTCTTCTCCAGCTGGGAAGTGAGTAAATAAACCGTTTCGCTGCTGAATGGTCAACAACAATTGTTGAGTAGCTGTCCTGCTCAATAATTGTATCGATTAGAGTACCGTTATTGGGTTGCTGTTGCTTGTTCAAAACCCATTTGTTCAATGTTCGGAAGTCGATACAAAGCCAGAGCTCTCGTGGTGTTTTCGTATGTTTGTATGTAACAGAATACTGTGCCATGATTTTTGAGCCGGTTTTGTCGGCATATAGTTTGGTTATCGGTGTCGGGGTGGATTGGGGGCTAACGAGCGATTCAGAGTGTCCCTCGATACTGAACCCCGCAGCTGCTGTAAACATGATGCATCCCGGGCAAAGAAGAAGGGCTGCTGCGCAGAGCAGCAACCCTCCTGTTGTCCAATGTGTATGGCGGCGCACCGTGTTGCTTATTTTGTTCGGAACACGATTTGCCAGCGCAGTGGTTACCACCGGTTCAGCCGATTTTTCTGCAGCAGTCATCATCGGGTATTCCCCTTGTCGATCCGCCGTCATTGGCAATCGAGATTGTTAAGGATTGCATGACCCAAGTGGCTCTCTATGTTTGTACCGCTCGTTATCTTTTCAGCTCAGCGCTTTTTGAATCAGCTCCGGAACGGCTTTGAGAAGGTCGTCGATACCGGCAGGGTTCTTGCCGCCGGCCTGCGCCATTTCGGGGCGTCCGCCGCCGCCGCCGCCAACCATCGGCGCCAGTTCTTTAACCATGTCGCCAGCCTTCAGCTTCGCCGGTGCCAGGGCTTTGCCGACCTTGATCACAAGCCCGACCTTGTCGCCGTCTGTGCCGACCAGAACCGTTACGCCGTTGTCGCCCAGCTTCTTGGCAATCGTGTCGCTTGCCGCGGCGAGGTCTTTACCCAGCACGCCGTCAAGTTTCTGCGCAACGACTTTTGCCTCTCCGATTTCGACCGGTGTGATTTCCGACAGCGACGCGCTGACGGCTTCAGCTTTGATCGCGTTCAGTTCTTTGCGTGCGTTCTTTGCGTCTTCCAGAATCGCTTTGATTCGCTCAGCGAGTTCAACCGCCGGAACCTTCAACTCGTTTGCAAGGGTGGCGAGAATTTTGCCCTCGTCGCTTGCGGTGCGGTATGCGGCAATGCCGGTGACGCCCTCGATGCGGCGAACGCCGGAGCTGACCGACTCTTCGCTCAGGATGCGGAAGGAGCCGATCGGCGCGGTGCGGTGGATGTGGGTGCCGCCGCAGAGTTCGGTGGAGTAGCCGTCGCCGACCTGCACGACGCGGACGCTTGCGCCATATTTTTCGCCGAACAGCGCCATCGCGCCTTTTTTCTTCGCGTTTTCAACGTCCATCACTTCGGTCACGACAGGGAAGTCCGCGAGGATCGCCTTGTTGACGATCTCTTCGATCCGGCGGCATTCGTCGTCGGTGACTTTCTGTCCGTGCTGGAAGTCAAAGCGCATCCGCTCGGGAGATACGTAAGACCCTTTCTGCTCGGCTTTCGGTCCAAGCACTTCGTGCAGCGCTTTGTGCAGAAGGTGGGTGACGGTATGGTTGCGGCGGATGTCGAGGCGGCGCGCGGTGTCGATCTGTGTCGAGACCGCCATGCCTTCGGAGATCTCACCGCTTTCGATGCGGCCGACATGGAAATGGATGCCGTCGATCTTTTGCGTGTCGTCGATTTCGATTACGAGGTTGCCGGGACCGACGATCGAGCCGGTGTCGCCGACCTGACCACCGCTTTCGCCGTAAAAGCTGGTTTTGTCGAGAACGATAGTGACTTCGGTTCCTGCGCCCGCTTTTCCGACCAACGAATCGCCGCTGATAATGGCGATGACTTTAGCGTCAACCGAATCGTTGTCGTAGCCGAGAAATTCGGTGCCGCCGGTGCGTTTTTTCACTTCCGTCACAGGGCCTTTAGCGAAAACGTCGCCTTTCATCTTGGCACCGGCGCGGGCTTTTTCCTTTGCTTCAGCCATAGCCGTGTCAAAGCCTTCGCGGTCGATTGTCAGGCCGTTTTTCTCGACAACTTCTTCAGCCAGTTCATACGGAAAGCCGTAGGTGTCGTACAGCTCAAACGCGGTGCGTCCGTCGAGTTCGGCTTTGCCTGCCTTTTTTGTATTTTCGGTAGCCATGTCGATCAGCGTCAGCCCCTTCTCGAGCGTGGAGAGGAACTTGTCTTCTTCAGATGCAACGATTTCGGCGATCGACTCGGCGCGCTCCAGAATTTCCGGATACGGCTTGTTCATGACCTTGCCCACGACCGGAACCATCTGCGAGAGAAACGCCCCGCGGATGCCGAGGTTGCGGCCGTCAAGCACGGCACGTCGCAGCAGACGCTTTAAGACATATCCGCGGTGTGAGTTTGCCGGAACCACCCCGTCGCCGATGCAGAAGGTAACCGCGCGTGCGTGGTCTGCAATCCGCCGGATGAGAACGTCAGCGGCTTTTTCTTTTCCGTAAGACGTTTCAGCCATTTCGGCGATCTTTGCCGTCAGCGGCTGGAAGATATCGATATCCATGTTCGTGACCGTGCCCTGCATGCAGCTTGCCATGCGCTCGAGTCCCATGCCGGTATCGATGTTGCACTGCGGAAGCGGCGGCAACGACCCGTCGGACTGGCGGTCGAACTGGGTGAACACGAGGTTCCAGATTTCAACGTGGCGACGGCAGTCGCAAGTGATGCCGCAGTCAGCAGCGCCGCAGCCGAACTGCTCGCCGCGGTCGAAGAAGATTTCACTGCACGGCCCGCACGGCCCGTTGGGTCCGAGCTTGGGCGCGTCTGCCGGCCAGAAGTTGTCGTGATCGCCGAGGCGGCTGATCTTGCTCTCCGGCAGACCCATCTTGTTTTTCCAGATGCCGAAGGCTTCGTCATCGTTTTCGTGAACCGAAACCTGCAGGCGCGCTTCGGGGATCTTCATCGTGCCGGTCAAGAACTCCCATGCCCATTCGATGGCTTCGGTTTTGAAGTAGTCGCCGAAGGAGAAGTTGCCCAGCATTTCGAAGAGCGTGTGGTGCGACGGGGTCACGCCCACGTTCATGATGTCGCCGGTGCGGATGCACTTCTGGCAGCTTGTGGCACGGCGGAAGTCCATCTTGCCGATGCCGAGGAAGTAGTCCTTGAACTGGTTCATGCCTGCGCCGGTGAAGAGCAGGGTCGGGTCATTGGCCGGAACCAGCGAGTCTGACGGGCAGAGCTTTGCCCCGCGCTCAACAAAGAAGTTCAGATAACAGCTACGGATTTCGTCGGTTGTCATACTCATGATTGCTCGTGGCTCCACTTATTCTTTTGGGTCTTGCCGGTCATTGCCGGATCAACAACGGATACTCATTTTCCTCTACTGGAACCGCGCATTATGACAGATCCGGCCAAAAGATGCAAGTGCCTGTTTTATAAAGGTGTTTTGGTGATTTTTCGTTCATGGATGACGGCCCGATTTTACGGCTCTGGTTCTGACGGTGTGAGGGATCGGGGGCTGGTTGTTTTGTTTTGCGGAAATCTGAAAATTACGGTGCAGGTTTGCGGTTTCTGCCATACAATGGGCAGCCGTTTATGCTTCTGATTTTGGAAACGTAATTGAACGTGGAAAGTGGACTTGATCAATGGCACGTGTTCGGTACCCGCCCGGTACAACCCATACGATTGTCGTCAAACGTGAACTGTACGGCAAACCCCTGTCGCGGTATCTGGCGACCCGCCTGTCGATTCCGACCGCGTGGCTGGTGCGCTTGATCGAAGCAGGGCACGTCAGGTTTGAGGGCGAGGTGCACACCTCCGACACGCCGCCGGTTTTCAAGCCGCCTGCGACCTTTACCGTATTTTTGCCTCAGTGTTGGCCGGACTATATGGCGCCGACGGAGATGCCGCTGTCGATTCTGTATGAAGACGAACACCTGATCGCTCTTGACAAGCCGCCGGGAATTGTTGTCCACCCTGCCCGCGGACACTTGTCTGCCAATACCTTGCAGAACGGCGTGTTGCACCGCTATCGTGACCAGATCGGACATCCCGGGGTGACTATCGGCCCCGCGCACCGGATTGACCGCGATACCAGCGGGATTGTGATCTACTCCCGCACGCGCGACGCGTATCGGTCGCTTACCGCGCAGTTTGCCGGCCATATCGTCCATAAAGAGTATTATGCGATTGCGCAGGGAAGTCCCGATTTTGAGACGACGACCATTGACGCGCCGCTGACAGAAGATGACCGGAGTTTCAGCCGCGCGCGCGTCGCATCGGTGGAAGAAGGCGGACGGCCTGCGTCGACTTTTTTTCAGGTTCTTGAAAAAGGTAACGGCTGGGCGATTCTGCATGCCAAGCCAAAGACCGGTCGCGGCCATCAGGTGCGGGTCCATGCTGCAACGCTTGGTCTGCCGCTGGTAGCAGATGCCGACTATAACAGTGGGGCTGACGGATGGGGATTAACGCGTCAGGCGCTGCATGCGTGGAAAGTGAAACTGACGCATCCGATTTCGGGCGAGGAGTTGAGTCTGTGCGCACCGGTGCCGGAAGATATGGCATCACTACGCCAGCGTTTAATTGCGAATGCTTTCTAACCGGAATTGAAACCAACCGTTCTGCCAGATTTTCTCATTGAATTCTCTGCGGGTTGAACGCGAAAGACCGCTGTCTTTCGCGGCTGTGCCGAGAGGGCTGCGCCCCCTCGGGCTTCCCCTTGCGCCGCTGACGCGCCGCTCATCCCCGCGCTGTCCGCGCAGGGATTGTCCGCAAAGCGTTTCTGAAATGTTTATCGTTTTGGGTGGTGATGGCGTGAAGTTATTCAGCGGAAAAGAGGGCGGTGAGGATCTTGCCCATCACCTCATTCAGTGCGCTGCACTGATGGCAGCCTGCGCGGATCTGGTCGGCAGTCTGGATGTACTCGGCTTCGACCAGTTCGCCACCGCAGTTTTGCAGCAGATTGTCGGCTGACTCCGGCGTCGTCTCCAGATGAAACTGCAAGCCCAGCGTACGCGAACCGGCAAGAAATGCCTGATTGCGGCAAGCGGTGCTGCTGGCAAGGAGTGTTGCGCCTTGCGGAAGATCAAAGGTGTCGCCGTGCCAGTGAAACGCGGTCAGTGTTTGCGGTAACGCCTGCCCTACGGGACTGTCAGCCGCATCCAGTGTGCGGGTCAGGTTGAACCAGCCGATTTCTTTTTGTTTATTCGGATAGACGCGCGCGCCGAGGGCATTGGCAATCAACTGCGCACCGAGGCAGATTCCGAGAACATATTTTCCGGAATCAACCGCGTCGGCAATCAGAGCCGCTTCCGGTTTCAGCCAAGGGTATTGATCCGCGTCATTCACCCCCATCGGCCCGCCCATGATGATCAGTCCGTCAAACGTGTTGAGCGTCGGCAGCGGCTCGTCTGCAAATAGTTTTGTCGTTATCAGCGTATGACCGTGATCCTGCATCCACTTCCCGATCGCGCCGGGGCCTTCAAATGGAACGTGCTGAAGAACCTGAATGTTCATGACAACCCTTTCATTGATTGCGGTGAAGTTTCTCCGATTGAAATCTCTTTGCCGGCGATAATATTTGGATCGATCCGCGCCCAGTCACCGTGTTCGATCAGCGGGTGACCGGCGGCTGTATTTGGATTTGCAAAATAGAGCCACGCCTTGACCCCCAGCGGCGTGTCGATTTCCGTACGCTGATAATACTGCGGATATTCTTCCAGCTCGTCAACTGCCGCAAAGTAGTTTGCTGCAATTGACCAGATCTCGGCGGTAATGCCGTTTTGATCGCTGGTTGCGTCGGTTGTCCCGATTTGAACGGCGTAGGGGTAACCTGCTTGTTGATTATGATGAAGCGCCCAGCCGGTGAGTCTGCATATGCCAAGCAAAACGGCGTCATCACCCAGAACGGCGTGGTATTGCCCGCCTTTGCGCAGCGTGCCATATGCGGCGATATTGATTTGTGCATTTGTCCGGTTTGCAGGCATTTGGTCGTCGTTTGCTGATGAGCCCATCGTTTGATCCGTCAGAAAAAGTCAGCTGCTGCGTCCCTGTCGTGCGCGGGTTGCTTCGCGGCAGGTTTCGATCAGCGTAGCAGGCGAAAACGGTTTGAGAATAATCCCGTCGACAAAAGGATCCAATCGGTTGCGTTGGAATGCGGTCAGTTTTGTTGTGAGAATGATCAGCGCCATGCGTTCGAACTCGGGGGTGCGGCGGATGGTGCGGCAGAACTCAAAGCCATCGATGCCTTCCAGATGCAGGTCAAAGATCAGCAGCTCCGGTGCAACGCGTCCGATGCGAAAACACGCTTCAATGGCCGACGAGATCGATGTCACGGCAAAATGTTGCCGCAGAAGTTCACTGACCAGCCCCCGGGTTGATTCGTCGCCGTAAACGATCAGAGCCGTCTGGTTGGCGTGGCGCTCAAGCTCAGGCGGAAGCGGCATGCCGCTGGTGCGCATAAACCGCGCGACTTCCTGCGGCAACACGCGGTGATGTCCGCTGGGCAGGCAGTAGCCCTCAAGCTGGCCGTCGTTTAACCAGCGCAAGATGGTTTTTCGGGTGACGCCGCAATAGTGTGCGATCTTTCCCAGCGACAACCCTTGTTTCGACAGCATTCACGATCCTTTATTTGAACGGAAAGGTTAACGGCAAAGCGCTAACTGCTAATTGCGTTTGCATGGCACAAGATCTGATTCGATCAATTTGTGTAACCACTCTATTATGACCGCTGGCGGGTGGGTGAGTCAATGGTTGACTTGGTTTTTGGGCGTTGTGTTTTGTGTTGGCGCGAATGGTTTGGATTCGGGGGGGGGCGGTTATATTGAAGCAGGCAGGTTATCAGCCTGCCTGCTGTTTGCGTCTGAACCTGATTTAATGATCGTATTTGGGGTGATGCTTCAGCGATTTATGAATTGCCTTCCACCGGTTTTTCTCCTTTTTCTGCAAATGGATATCCTGCTCGATCTGGTGATGGCGAACTTCTTTGAGAAGCTTCAGGTAGCTCTCATACCGCTTTTGATCAAGCGCTCCGGAAGCGAGTGCCCCCAGAACGGCGCAGCCGGGTTCGACAAGATGGGTGCAATCGCGGAAAGAACAGTCTTCCGACAGTTCGGAAATATCATCAAACGATTTGTTGAGAGACGAGCTGTCGGCCAGCAGCTGGATTTCACGCATTCCCGGCGTGTCAATAATCAGCGCCCCGTTTGGCAGGACAATCAGCTGGCGGTTGGTGGTCGTGTGTCGCCCGTGGCTGTCGTATTCGCGTACGGCGTTGGTTTTTTGACGCTCCGTCTTGAGCAGCGCGTTGACTAACGACGACTTTCCAACACCGGATGATCCGAGCAGAACACTGGTTGTTGCCGGTTGCAGGTAGTGCCAGATCGCGTCAAGCCCGGTGGCATGGATTGCGCTGATGGCCAAAACAGGAACGCCGTAAGCGATGCTCTCTGTCTGGTCACGAGCCAGATCCAGGTCTTGCGCAATGTCTGCCTTGTTCAAAAGAATCACAGGCTCTGCGCCGGATTCATAAGCTAAGGTCAAATACCGCTCAATCCGTCTGGAATTAAAGTCATGATCCAGTCCGCAGACAATAAAAACCGTATCCACATTCGACGCAACGACCTGCTCCTGCATCGCCGCTCCTGCGGATTTGCGCACAAATGACGAGAACCGCGGAAGCACTTCATGGATCAGACAGTGCGAAACCATGTCCGGTATTTCCAGCGCGACCCAGTCTCCCACTGCCGGAAAATCACTTCTGTTGATGGCAAAATGCCGGAAATGACCGCTGACTTCGGCAAGTCGGTCACCTGTCTCGGTGATAACAGTATAGGCGCCGCGATGCTCGCAGATAATCCGCCCCGGAGAGCAATTTTCCTTTGTGCAGCGCAGGAATTGATTTTGCCACACCTCAGACCATCCCGCATGTTTCAGATCCATCGTAATCCTCCTTTATGCTGGAGGGTAAAACCGATGGTCTTGCGCATCACTTTTGTGATCGTAACCGGATATGACGTGGCGCGTGTCTTGACGTATTGAATATTCATTTCACAACCGTGGTTGTGTTTTTGTTTTGAGTGCATGAGAAAAGCCTCTTTTTGTCATTGTCAATGAAATACAAACCGGTAATACCGCATAGAGGCGATATTACGACAACGGGCCACATTCTGAAGATGCGACCTGCTTGAATTCAGAGGGATTGTGGTGCAGGAAACCGGTTGAGACCGGCAGACGAAAAGGCAGGGAGAAATTTATAGATCAATCCTGCTTATTCAGCGAATGCACCACCGACAATGACAATCTCCAAAAATGCTCCTTTTTTGCTCGCCGCAGCGTGGTCATAAATGAAAAGCGTTTTCTGCGAGTTCATGTCTGCGGACACTCGCCGCTCGGGATTAAATGTGTGGCAATGTGTCACCTTCATGTTGAATCATTACTCGTATCATATGAAACCGCATGATAGACAGTCAATGAAAATTTTCATATGGGTTGCGCAAAGTCGCATCGGGATGAAATGAAAAACCGCCTGCTTTTTCACAGGCGGTTTTTAGATTTTGAAAATTCAGAGGCGGGACAAAATCACCATGGCGGGATTTCTTCCGTCTCGGTTTTTGTCTCTTTCTTTTCTGTTTTCGCGCCTTCACCCTCACCGCCAGTGGTCGTAAATCCAGTTGTCGGATCAAGCGTGGTGTCCGGTGTCTTCGGCGGTGTCCACTCCTGCGGCAGCGTGCGTTTAAAGAGTGCCGGGAACTTTGCGCGGTCTGTAACATCGCCGACCTTGACTTCGAACATCACGTCGGTCATGCCGCCCATCTTCTGGCTTTCGCGTTCTGCGGCCGGATCGCCATCAGCACGTTTCAGAATTGCTTCAGCAGAAAGAGCATTCAGCAGCGCACCCAGCGAAGCGAGATCACCATAGCGGCGTGTGTCATTTTCGGTAATCTCGATGCCCTTGGTCTTGAGGTCTTCGGCCGCCAGTTTGTTCAGAAGGGCTGCAACATCCTGCTGCGAAGGTTCGGGCGCACGCATATGAACAGGCTGTTTTTCATCAACCTTGCGGATGGCTTCATACTGTTTGTACAGATCAGAATCTCCGCCGATCCCGACCAGAGCCTTTTCGCGCAGCTTGTCCATGACGGTTTTGACAACGGTCTGAATATCGCCGACGCCCCACTCGACAATCATCACACCGCCGACAAATTTACCGGGAGCGATTGTCGCATTGACGTTGCGGACTGTGGTTTCGGGGACGATATCTGTTTTACGGTCGATGTCCTCTTCAATGGCCTTGGCGGTTTCCTCACCGGCCTGTTCCGCCTGAACGACTTCGTATTTCGTGACAAACATGCGTTCCTGCGCGGACGTCTGGCGCTGTTTCATCATATCAATTACGCTTGACTTCCACGTATCGCTTTCGTTTTGGTCCAGCATTGTGATGGTCAGTGGCTGGCCACGCCAGATGATACGGGCGTTAAGACCAGCTTTCATTACGTCGATTGTCCGTTCCTGACCGGTGTTGTTCCAGATCTTGTACGGAACATAAGCGTATTCGCGCTTTAGTCCCGAGGCGCGCTCGACGGTGACCAGACGATAGCGTCCGGCAAAAATCTGTGTCGACCACATCCATGCCCAGACCGAGCTTTTGTCTTCGAGCGTAATCGGGCGCAGATACGGCTCGCCTGAACCACCAACGCGGCGGTAGTTGTAACGCAGTTCTTTGCGCAACGATGTGCGGGCGACGGATTCTGTGTACAGCAATTCACCCGGCTGGTAGGTCGGGCGCAGCCGGTTGCCGAGGCCGATCATCCGGACGGTGAAGCGGTTGACGTCGATGCCGAAGTCGGGGAAGATCGCAACGCATTCGTAGGTGCGACCGGTTTCAAACGGTTCTTTTGACAGTTCCTGAACCGTCAGCAACTGGCGTCCGAGCTTGCGCTCAACCAGATTGCGAACTGCGGTGTTGGAAAGGTCGTACAGGATCTGCCCCTCGTCGGTGTCCATCGCAACAAATGCGCGCGGCATGCGGATGGCATTGACCTGCTCACGCAGGCGTTCGATCTGTTTTTGGACAAATTCCTGCTCGCGGCTGTCGTCGATCTTGTCGACGTTTTCTTCCAGAAAGACCAGCGTCTTGTGCAGGTTCGTCGTTGCGACGAACTTGAAGGGCCAGTACCAGTAGTAGGAGAGTGCGCCGGTTGCTCCTGGGACGCTGATGGCGACCGGGTCTTCGGCTTGAAACTCGGGAAACGTGATATCCCAGTACTCAGCGCCGCCTTCAGGCAGCCCCTCTTGTGCCATCACCCCACAGGACAGGAATGCGATGATCATCGCCAGTATGACTTCCCGGAACATCTGTGACATTTAAATCTCCCAAAACAGCAACCTAGTTGACCGATTTTCGCAACCCCTTATATCACAAGCCTTAGATTCATGCAATGCGGAATCTGGCTTCCTCCGGGATTTCCGGTGAAAGGGGAAAAACAGCATTATGTAGGTTTCATATCGACACTTCCGGCGATAAAATTGAGCCTCACTGGAAAAACTCGGGGAATTCTCTTCAAATTTTCGTAATTCTGTCGGATACCGTCGCGGGACATGTTTGCAGATAAATGACGCTAAGCCGTTGATAACACTTGAAAAAAGAGAGATTTTTTCTGAAAAAGAGCCGATACTACGGGTAAATGTTCCGAGCGCATTGTCTCAGGAGCTTTGCGTCATTCTGTCGGTTTTTAGTCGTAGAAGGTATCGATTTCATGTTTTTGGGAAAACAGCGTCACTTTCTTGTACGGTTTTGGATCGCCGCGTTCTGCGCGCTTGCTGTCGGCGTCGCACTGTACTGGTTGCATGAGAATCTGCGGGGGCCGACACAGGCGGAGCGCTCTGACGAGGCTCTGGCCAAAATTCAGGAGTTGTTCAGAGAAGGTACTGAGGATTTCGAGAATAAAGATGTTTCCTCGGCAGCGTCCAAGTTTGAAAAAGCGGTGGAAATTGCCGGACGTAAACGGGCGGAAGAAGAAAAACGTCTGGAAAAAGAGGCTGCGGAAAGAAAACCGATCAAGTTTGAAAAACCGTCGGCGGTTCCGGTTGTTCAGAGGGAATTCACCTTCAGCCTTCGCGAAGCGGAAGCGCGACGGTATCTGGCTGCCGCACGCATTGTGATGCTGCAGTTGAAGATTGCCGCAAAGCGCGCGGAAGCGCCGAAGAATGCAGACGCAATCGTCGCCGATCCGGAAGAAGCCCAGTTTATCCGTAACCAGATTGATTCGGGGCTTGTTGCAAATCCCCGCGATCGGTATCTGCATCCGGAGTTTTATCATCTGCTCGGACAGTTGGAGGTGCTGACGGGAAATTATGCGAAGGCTGTCAGTGCGCTGGAGAAGGCGGTGGAGCTGAAGCCCGATTTTGCCGAGGCGTATAATGATTTGGGGATTGCTTACTCAAACCCGTTTTTCCTGAAAGCGGCCAATGGCGGAGCATATCAGCAGAAAGCGGTTGCTGCGTTTGAAAAGGCATTGCTCGTTTCATCAGACAAGCCGCTGGCCAATGCCCATTACAATCTGGGCATGTTTTATGCACAGGCCGAACAGGAGCAGAAGCTTCCGCCGAAACAACGGGCCGATGCGATCCGTCATTTGAAGGCGTTTCTGGATGAGTCGAAAAGCACAGACGATCAGGATTACCAGCACGCGCGCAAACTTCTGGATAAACTGCAGGCGCAGACCGGAAAGCCGAAAGAGCAACCGGCTGAGTAAATACCGCAAAGATTTGTCGCAAATGTCAAACGTATAAAGGCTGACGTGTTGTAAAGAGAGTAAAGGCTGCATGATCGCGCTGCGCCAAGAAAAGAAACGCACAGATCCAGGCAAAACAGGAGAACTGCAATGCATTGTTCAAAATCAGTAAAATCATGTCTACTCCACGTTGGGCAACGGTTGCGCACGCTGTACGCGGGATTTGTTGCACTGATGATAGTGGCTTTGCTTGGGATTGGTGTCGCTGGGTGTGATACTGATGATTGGGCGAAGTTCTCCAAAGATAAAAATAATGTCAATGTCATTCGCAAAGGCTGGGGGCAGAATCAGGTTCTGACCAAAATAGGCCGTCCCGAGTCATTGCGCAAAGGCAATGATCTTGGCGCTGGTTGGGAGGAGTGGGTGTATCCGACCGGAAGTGTTGTCTTCTACCGGATGGAGGTTGTTGCGGTGCAAGTCCGTCCTGAAGACAAGCCTCTTGAAAAATTGCCTGGGAAAGAAAATCCGGAAGATATCCTGATGAAAAAGCGTGAGTTGAAGAGTTCGTCGATGGAGGGATTCGTACACGATGAGGAATGAAACGTCGTGGACACTGTTCGACACGTTTCTGATGCTGATGGCAATCGCCGCCTTTGGGTGGGGTTGTTTTGTTCTGTTTGTTCCTGAAAGCATGTTTTCTCATTCTTCACCCGCACCTCGTCTGCAAGCTACGCAGCCGCCTCCGGATCTTGCCGCCATCAAAGAGATGGTTGTCGCTACTCCTGCGATTGCGCCGCAACCGAGCTGGACGCCTTTGCGTTTATCAAGCCGATGGAAATGGATTGTGATTCACCATAGCGCGACCTTTGGCGGTACGCCCGAGTCGATCGACAAGTACCACAGCACCCGGATGGAAAACGGCCTTGCCTATCATTTTATTATCGGCAACGGAAACGGCTTGCCTGACGGGGTCGTTGCTGTCGGCCGTCGTTGGACAGAACAGCTTGATGGCGGGCATATCGACGGTGGCAAGATCGACCACGAGGCGATCGGTATCTGCCTGATCGGTAACTTTGAGGAGGCCGCTCCGACACAGATGCAAATTGCCAGCCTCAAGGGACTGATCGTTTTTCTGCAGGATCATCTGAGTATCAAGCCGGGGTTAATCAGAGGGCACCGGCAGATGGAAAACGAAGCGACATTGTGTCCGGGGCGTTTCCTGCCAATCGATGTGCTGGTCAAAACACTGCGCTCGGGCTCCTGAGTTCTGCATCCTCTTTTACAAGCATTCTCTTCACCCGCTAAATAGTCATTTCGAAAAGGCGATCAGACGGTTGCTGCGATTTGCTGTATTCCAATGGTCGGGTATAATAAAAGCGCGCCGCGACCCGAAGGTCGCGACGCTATAACGAGAATGCTATGATCAGGGGAATCAGTCGATACGTTCAGGGGCATCCTCGCCATTTTTTAATGATTCATCTGTTCTTGGTATGAAATCGCGCGTGGCGGTTTCAGTGCCTATACCGGTAATGTGGAGAAAAAACGGTTCAGGTTACATTTTTTTCGGCTTTTTTTGAAAATCGATACGTTTTATCTGTAACTCGTTTTTTGGCAATTGGATATAAAAACGCCTTCCTTGTGAAAGGAAGGCGTTTTCTGCTGAAATAACTCAGGTTGCGTTTTATTTTGTGTTCAGGATCATTCCTTGACCAGACGCAGTGTTTCGCTGGCAATGAAGCCTTCTTCGTCTGTGGGGATGACCAGAACCCGGACGGCGCTGTCGGGAGCGGCGATATCGCCTTCCTTGCCGCGGATCATGCGTTTGTTGCGTTCATCATGCAACTTGACGCCGATGTTTGCAAGCGGGGCAATCGCATCACGGCGCGGGATATCGCCGTTTTCACCAATACCTCCTGTGAAGACAATCGCGTCAACCCTTGGCAGGATGGCCATATACGCGCCGATGAAGAATTGAACGCGGTAGGCGAACATGTCCAGTGCCAGCTTCGAGCGGGAGTTCGGGTCTTTTTCAGCCGCTTCTTCCAGATCGCGCATGTCACTGGTCAGGCCGCTGATCCCAAGAAGCCCTGATTCCTTGTTCAGCATCGTGTCGATTTTGGCGATGTCTTTGAACTCTTCCTTGCCGGAGAGGAAGAACGGGATGGCCGGGTCAACGTCGCCCGAGCGCGTGCCCATCATGACGCCGGCAAGAGGCGTTAGCCCCATGGAGGTATCGACGGACTTGCCGTTCTTCACTGCGGTGATCGAGCCGCCGTTACCGAGGTGGCAGGTGATGATATTGATTTCATTGATCGGCTTTTCCAGAAGCTCTGCCGCGCGGCGGGTGACATATGCGTGGCTGGTGCCGTGGAAACCGTATTTGCGTATGCCATACTTTTTGTAGAGATCGTACGGGATCGGATACAAAAATGCGTGCGGCGGAATCGTGGAGTGGAATGCCGTGTCAAAGACCGCAACCATCGGAATCTTTGGCATGACGGCGGCAGCAGCGCGGATCCCGGTGAGGTTAGGCGGATTGTGCAGCGGAGCCAGATCGCAGAACGACTCGATGCCGTGGATGACGTCATCGTCGATCAGGATCGATTCGCTGTATTTTTCACCGCCGTGGACAACACGGTGGCCGACAGCATTGATATCTGAAATATTTTTGATCACGCCGATTTTGTCATCGACAAGTGTTTTGAGGATCACGTCCATGGCCTGCTTGTGGTCAGAGGCGGTGATGTCGAGTTTGTGCTTGTCGAGGTTGACCTGATGAGTGAGTTTCGGTCCATCGAGTCCGATGCGTTCGACCAGACCTTTTGCAAGGACTTTCTTTTCCGGCATCGAAAAGAGCTGGTACTTGATGGATGACGAACCGCAGTTGATAACGAGAATAATCATGGAGAGAGCCTTTCAAAACGAATTCCAGCGGTTTTAATGCGAGTCCCTGCGGGACACGACAGTTGGATAGTAATTTATCGGTTGGATTTCGTCAAGGTTTTGCCACAGTTTTGTTGCTTTTTGATTGTCTGGAGGTTTTGGCTTGCACCCGAACGCCAACGCTCGTAAACTATTTTTCTCCGAACAGATATTGGATTTGGTATTTTAAATACGCTCCTGTCTTTGATTAGGCGTTTCATTTATCAAATACAGTTTCTGAATACGGAAAAAAGACAGTAGCAAGGGGAATCAGAGATGTTCAGGCACATGCATGCAACGTATCATCAGGGATTCGGGAAAATCCGCCGTCTTTTCCAGACCAAATTTGCAAAAACCTTTATTGCCCGGCAAGTAGCGCATCGCAAGGGTGAGTGCATCCGGTGCGGAACCTGCTGCAAGCTGCTGTTCAACTGCCCGTTTCTGGAGGAAAAACCGGACGGGAGT
>QKHZ01000145.1 GCA_003249795.1 bacterium
CAGCAGACTCCAGACCCGTTGCGCCGGTGTTGAACCGTCAGCGTGAAGCTCCGTCGCAACCCACGGCCACCACGAAGAAGACTGCGTCGGAAGATCATGCGCACCAGCATGAACCGCCGCAACAAATGCAGACCAGTCCTGAACGTCGGTCACCGTCAACTCATACGAACCACGGATCAGTTTTTCCGCCATCATCCGCGCTGTCGCACCGGTTGTGTTCGTTTCATCCACATCCGCCTTGACCGTAACCACACGGCGGTGGTCAATCCGGTTGATACTGCCGAGACCTCCCACATATTCAACCGCAGCAACTGTCGTCAGCGGAATGTTCCCGTACTCGGAACTGGGAATAAATGTCCGCTGCAAAGTTTCGATCAGCTTGCGGTCTTTTTCGTCAAACCGGACGACGACGTCGTAATCGTCATCCTGGTCGCGGTAGGTCGAAACCGTCACGCCGTTGATTGCCGCTTTGACAGCAAACCCGATCGCTTCCGTAGAAAGACCGAGAAGCGCAGCACGCTTGCGGTCCACCTGCACGCGGATCGTCGGTGCACCTTCCTCAAAATCATCGCGCACATTTTTGACAAAATCAACGCGCCTGATAATCGCCTTGGCCCGTTCTGCCAAACGCCCCAGCGTATCGAAATTGTCGCCAGAGATCTCGATGTTGATCGGAGAACCTGTTGGAGGCCCCTGTTTTACTTGCTCAACAAGGATCTCAGCGCCGGTCATCGTCTCCATTCTACTCGCAATTGTTTTGAGCGTTTCGACCGTGCGTTCGCTCCGCTCAGTGAAGTCAACGAACTGGATCGTCACCTGCGTGCTGGTTCCGCCGCCAAAGAGAACCGTACTGGCTTCTGTCGATGCCTTTTCAACGGAGAATTCTATATTCGGCAAATCTGAAGGGCTTTGATATGGTTTACCACTGGAGACAAGTGTATGCTCTTTTGCCTGAATCGCATCCGGATATTTGACAAACGGAATTCCACTCGAAAGCTCTTCACGCGTACCCGCGCGTTTATCATACAACCGTGTCCCTGCGTCGCGCACAAGGTTATCGCAATAGTCCAGCCCCGCTCCTTGCGGAAGCGTCATGTTGACCTGCACACTTTGGGGGTCAATCGCAGGGAACAACTCAAGCTGCCTCTCCATCCCGACCCGCCAGTACCAGAAGATCATCATCGCTACTGTCACAAAACAGGAAAACGCGACAACCGCCAGACGGTATTGCAACGCAAAGCGCAATACACGGCGATAAGTCTGCAGAATCTTTCCGCCGCCTGAGAGCATGGGGTGCTCGGAAATATCCCGCCAACCGTGTTCATGTTTGTCGTCTTCAGAGTCAGGCCCATCCGGTGCAGCGCCGTCTTTTTTCTTTACGCTCATGACCACAGCCGCCATCGCCGGATTAATCACCAGCGCGACAAACAGGCAGCTCACCAGCGTGATAATCACCGTCTTGGGCAGATAAACCATGAAGCTGCCCATCACCCCGTCCCACCACAGCATCGGCACGAACGCACCGATTGTCGTCAGCCCCGAGCCGATAATCGGCCAGGCGACTTCGCTGGTCGCACGCCGTGCAGCCACCAGGCGCGAGACGCCTTCCTGCATATAGCGGTAGATGTTCTCTATAATCACAATCGCATTGTCGACCAGCATCCCAAGCGCCAGTGTCAGCGAAAACAGCACCACCATGTTCAGCGTAATGTTCAGCATCCGCAGCACGACAAACGTGATCAGCATCGACAGCGGGATACTGAGACTGACCAGAATCGCGTTGCGTAGCCCCATCGCGATGCAGACAACAATCACAACCAGCAGCAACCCCGATATAATATTGTTCTCAAGGTCGGCTAGCATATTGCGGATTTCTTTGGCGCCGTCCATCATCCTATAGACTTTGACTCCAGCCGGCCACGAAGCTTTTGACTGTTCAAGAATTTTGTCCACGGCATCGACGATATTAATAATATTCTCACCCGACCGTTTTTTGATATTGATCGTGACCGCAGGATTGCCATTCACTCGCGAGAGAGAGTCCATATCCTCCAACCCGTCGACCACATGCGCAAGATCACGCAGATAAATCGGCGCCCCGCCACGTGTGGCCACGACAATGGACTCAAGGTCATTCACATTTTTGAATTCACCCGGAACCCGCAGCTGGTATTTGCCCTCGTCTGTCCGGAATGCGCCGCCAGAGACGTCCTGATTTTCACTGGACACAATGCTTTGCAGTTCCGTAAACGTGATGCCGTAAAGCGCCATCCGCTCCGGACGGATTTGAATCTGAATCTCCCGCTCAACATCACCGGTCAGCTCAACCTCAAGCACGCCCTCTACGGTTTCGATTTCGTCCTGCAGATCCTCAGCGATACTGGTCAGCTGCCGCAGTCCGCAGCCGCCAGCCAGCGACAGCGTAAGGATCGGCATTTCGCTGAAATTGAACTCGTCAACCAGCGGCTCGTCATCCAAATCCGTCGGCAAGTCAGGCTTGGCCTGATCGACTTTGTCTTTCACCTTGATAATCGCGTTATCAATGTCGGTGCCTGTCACGAACTCGACATTGATCATGCTGTGGCCTTCAGAACTCAGGCTCGTGATCTGCTTGACACCGGACAAACCCTTGAGTTTATCTTCGATCTGGGTCGTGACACTCTTTTCGATATCTTCAGGAGAAACGCCCTGATAATAGGTATTGATAAAGACGTACGGAACCTGCACATCCGGCGCGGATTCGCGGGGAAGCGAATAGTAACTGAACAGCCCTGCCACCAGAATCAGCGCAGTGAGAAAAAAGACGGTCGTCCGGTTCTGAACGGCAATATCAGAAACAATCATCGCAGCAACTCCGCCGGATTGTCCACCTGCCGCATAACAGTCACCAGCGACCCTTCAGCAACAGAGCGTTGCCCCGAGACGATCAGATATTCACCAAGGCCAACTCCTGACAAGATTTCAATGCTGGCACCCTGAATGACGCCGATGGTAACCTTGCGCTCAGAGACGCGTCCCTGCTGCAGCACAAGCGAACCGCCCTCGGCTGGCTTGACGTCAGCCACATAGACATAATGAGAATCATCACGCGGAACAACCGAGAACATCGGCACCATGACACCATCCGGCGTAACCCGCCGAACGACCACAGCCTCTGCAAACATCCCCGGCCTGAGTCGCCCGTCCGGATTCTCAACCTTCAACCGCATCAGATAAACAAGCGCTTCATCCGAAGGCTTTGTGCTTAAGAATGAGCATTTTCCAGTCGTGCGGAAATCTACCCCCAAAGCAGAAACAGTCAGGTCTGCTTCTTTCAGATTGCGAACCGCATCGACATCACGCTCAGGGATGCCGACCTCAACCTTCATTACGGCAGTATTGACAACCGTCGCCACAACCGAACCTGCGGAAACAAACTCGCCTGCATCTGGAACGATTTCATTGACAACGCCGTCAATCGGGCTTCGAATTTCGCAACGTCGCAGATTAAGCTCAGCCGATTCAAGCGCAGCCTTGGCCTGTTTGTACGAACTCTCGTCCTCATCCAACTGTTCGCGGTTTACGGCATATACGGCAACCAGTTTGCGGGTACGCCGCAGCGTTGCCTCCGCCAGTTTATAGGAAGCCTCGGCATTGTCACGGGCGATGCGGTAATCAGCCGGATCAATCCGGACCAGTACGTCCCCTTTTTTGACCTGCTGTCCTTCAACAGCAACAGGCGTCACACTCACGCTATCGCCGGACAGGCCAGCGGCAGACAGAACCGTTCCCGACACCTCAGCCGGAATATCGACATCATCCCACGCTTCGATCATCCCCGGAAGCCGGATTGAATCAACAACCTTCTGCGCCTTGATCGGACTGATAATCACATTGACGGAAACCGGCTTTCTGTTTTGCTCTTCCTGCTGCCGTTTTTTCTCTATCGATGAACCCTTCAACAAGATTAACCCATAGAGCAAGAGGATTACAAGCACGCCAAGTGCGACAACAATCCCAAGCCCAGTCAGTTCATGAACCAGAATCTTCCGCCGAATGTTCGGATCCGTCTCAGTCGACCGAGCCGTTTTCGAATCATCGGATATATCCGCCATTATTTACCCCAATACTGTCACAACGTGCATTCTCTACACAGATTTTCTTCCGGAACAAGTTGACGCATCATAAATGATTATGCAACTGCCGTCAATGAGTTAGAGTAAATTGGCAGCGATATTCTGAAACGATCGCCACACTCGAGGGATTTGATCCAATCACAAAAAATGTTATGATGGATGAATTTGCAGCGAGCAGAAGAAATAAGGGTCCTGTAAATACAGAAATAATCAAGCGAAAGGGGGATGATTTCTGAAATATACCATCACCTATTATTGCTGAGGATTATCCGAACTGGCGTCAGCTGCCGGATCAACAGGAAAGGCCGTAATCCCTTTTTGTGCGTCGCGCCAGCTTCCCCTTCGGCAATTCAGCAGAGCCTGCTGGAACTGCACCTCATCCGGCCCGTGAAGCTTCAGACACATACATTGCTCAGCCTGTTGCAGAATCGCAAGCACTTCCGCAGGAAATGAACTGGCCTTGCCACTCGGAGAAGTCAGCTCAATCTCAAGACAACTGGCCACAGGCAGCGGATTCGGATCCGGCAGCAGAATCCCGCCCTTTCCGACCAGAATCGTATCCCCCGGCGCAAAGACATCCTGCGGCCTAAGACTTAACGAACGATAGCGCACCTGCACCGCCGTGGGCAGCGGCCGGAAAGCCATTAGCATCGCCCGGTTCATCCCCGAAAGAGACTCCATCTGTTTTTTAATTTCGTTGTCATCAGTTCTGAACTCAAAAACACACGCACCAACCTGCACCGTATCGCCATGATGCAAAAACTCAGGCCGGTGAATCCGTCGGCCGTTAATATACGTTCCCGCACGCGAATGAGCATCCTCCAGAACAAAACGATTTTCAACAAGACTTAGCGCGGCATGGACACGCGAAACAGTCTTATGCTCCAACATGATATCAACAACCCCGGAGTTACGCCCGATGACAATTTTTTTCTTT
>QKHZ01000079.1 GCA_003249795.1 bacterium
CTGTCCTACGCTCGACACGTTCAGAATCGCCTTGCCTTTTCCGGTTTCCGGAAACTCATATTCCATGCCGATGTCTTCCGGCGAGAAGAACTGGCTACCTTCAATAAAGACGCCCGGGATATGCGTATGGCCGACAAAGCAAAGCCGCTCGATCATCGCGAAGATTTCGTCCAGTTTGTCAGGATGGTACAGCGTATCCTGCGGCAAGATATATTCGATAATCTTGTCACGCGGCGATGCGTGAACATAAATGCGGTCTTCCTCAATGACTTCTTCCGGAAGATTTTTCAAAAACTCCCAGCGCTCGGTCTTGGCCAGAAGCGCATCGGGGCTGTCGGTTTTTGACGGAGGCTCAAGCAGTGCGCGGTGGCAGAAGACGGCACCGGCGGCAATCGCATTAAACCCGATCGGCGAGTTGAGCACCGCCCAGTCGTGATTGCCAAGCAGCGTCACATCACAACGCTGACGAATCAAATCGATGGTCGCATCCGGATCAGGGCCGTAGCCAACGATGTCGCCCAGGCAGACAATCCTGCCGACCTGACGGGAATCAATATCGTTCAGCACTGCAGTCAGCGCCTCAAGGTTGGCATGGATGTCCGATATCAGGGCAATCTGAGTCATGCATTCTCCACGGGTTCCAACTTCGAATCGTACCCAAGTTGACCCACAACGTCAACCAACAACGCAGGATTTTTCACCTTTCCTTTCACAATCGCGCGTCCGGACTTCAAGTCGACAGAAACGCTCTCAACGCCTTCGCACTGTTCAAGCGCCTTCTGCACGGCTGCCGTACAATGCCCGCACGACATCCCCGTGATCTTCAAAACAACCATTGCCCCATCCTCCTGAACTTCAGGAATAACGTCCGATGAATCCGCTCCAGACCGGCTACGCCCCGCCAGAAATTTCGAACCGGCCAGAACCGCCAGCAGCAGCGTCGCCCAGATAGACGGCCACATCCCAGTCTCCATGCCGTGTTCATGCGAGGCCATCGGCAGATGCAGGCTGTAACCGGCACCGACCAGACCGTCGAGAATCAGCCCCGAAACAATTGCCGACACAAACACAGTGAACAGATACGCCAGAGCGCTCTTCTTGCCAAGTCCTTTCCAGATCGTGGTAAATCCCGCAGCATTGGTCGCAGGCCCCGCAATCAGAAAGACAAACGCCGCACCGGGCGAGACGCCCATATGCATCAGCCCGAGCGCCAGCGGAATCGACGCGGTCGAGCAGACATAAATCGGAATCCCGACCGCGACCATCGCCAACATCGCAGGCAGTCCGCCGCCCAGAGACGTGGCAAAATAATCCTTCGGCACAAATGCGGATACCACTCCGGCGACAATAATCCCGATCAGCATCGCCCCGCCAATACTTGACGGCAGCACCACAAACCCGTGCCACAAAGCTCTGCAAACAGGACACCCGCTTTTCTCTTCCGCTTTTTCGCCTGAGACAACCGCCCCGCCCGAGCACCCGCAGGATGATCCGCAGCAAGAGTCTGTTTTTTTCTCACTGGAGCAAGCGGCTGCGGCCCCCTCTTTTGAATCTGAAGAAAAAGAAGCTGTCTGCGGCGTGTCCGGATCAATAAAATAAACCAGCACCCCGCCTAAAATCCCGGCAAAAAATGCCACCACCGGTCGCAGCACCGCAAACACCGGCCCCAGCAATCCGTAAGTCGCCAGAATCGAATCGACACCGGTCTGCGGCGTGGACACCAGAAACGAGGTCGTCGCAGGACGGCTTGCCCCCTGCGCGCGCAGCGACATGCTAACCGGCAACACGCTGCATGAGCACAGCGGTAGCGGCACGCCAAACAGAGACGCCTTGACAACCGACCAGAGCCCGCCGCCGCCAAGATGGCGCCGAACCCACTCCGCCGAAATCAATAAAGAAAGAATCCCTGCGACAAGAAAACCGAACAGCAGATACGGAGCCATTTGCCCCGTCACCTGCCAGCAGGCGGTCAGAACGTGATACACAATATCCATCGTATTCCCCAAACAGCTTGTACATGCACCGAGATCATCATCGGCTCACATACCCCTCGCCTATGATAAGTTTACCCTACTCTAGATCCTTTCTCAAAAACAAAAGAACAATTTTCAACACACAACCCATTTGCAGACAATGAATTACAAACCATAAACAAAGTTATTTAGACTTAATCTATATAAATGAGAGGTAATTGCAAGAATATTTGTCAACTTTCCGGCAGAATCCTGTCGCAAAAGCTGACTCTCACCGTTATACATTATATTGCAAGCCGAACATGCGCATTCGGACGAAAAAACACGCCATCCTCCCATTTGCCAACGCGTTGCGCGTCATTTTCTTCAGACAGTACACGCAAGCTGGTCGAAGAATTTCGCTTGACAGTTCCGGCCTTGGCCGGTAAAACTATTTGATCTATTACCGCCCCGTTTTCAGCGGGGCGGATAGTTTTGTTATTCCGGTGAAACGACAAGGAGCTTCCGTGGCAAAAAAGGCCAGCGGAAATGAACTGTATGAACTGTTGGCGGCACGCCGTTCTACCGAACTGGCAAAGCCACCGACACTGTTTCAACCACCAGCTGCGACACAGAATGCACAGGATGCTGGCTCTGCGATCCCGCACGTCCAGACATCCCCGCTCTCGTCAATGCCGGTGTCCCGTTCCGGACGAGAAGTGTCTCTGAGCCTTGACAGCGCGTTCGTCATTTTCGTGGCCGTGCTGATCCTGCTGGGAGCAGCCTATACGATCGGACGCCAACACGGTCTGCATGAGCAGTCGTATCTGCGTGCGGATTCGGCAGAATCCAAGGTCGGATTGTCGGCAGACCCGGATACGGTTCAGGCCGGCGAGGGACCGCTCCGGTCACAGGTGATGGCCGACCGCGGTAAATATACGCTCAAGCTGATGACAATGTCACAGCATGAACCGGTTGATCTGGAGCGCATGAAGATCCAGCGTGAGGAGCTTTTGCAAAGCGACCAGATCCGCCGGATAAACGCCGAAGTGCATGTGTTTGACAACGGCGCGGTCTATATCCTGAGCGTTGGGGTGTTTCCCTCGCGCGCGGATCCGGATCTTGAGCAACTGAAGGCGTATTTTTCCGATCCGCAGTCGTCGCCTGCTTTCCGTTCCTGCTCGATCGAGCGGATCGGGGATTTGGGCGAAGCCGTTTACTGAGGCGTTTGCTGAACAGACCGGAAAGATTGAAATTGGATTTAAAATTGAGAAAGCAGCCTGTTTTGAACCACGGAGAAAAGACAGGCAAATCGTACGAATAAAGCGCAAGCGGCGCAGGAAAACACAAGGGAGAGAGATCACATGAAACCTGTCCCCGACTGTATTCCTGATGCGCTGGCACTGGTGCTGCAGACAGCACGGATCGTTTCGGACGACCCGTTTATCCATAAAAAAGTGCTGATGCGTGCGATGGATGAGTTGGCGGATTCAAATCTGCCAGAAACGCCGAATGAGGTTTTTTTCCGGGTGTTTGCCGCGTCCTGCAAAGCGCTGGGCGTGAAAGACCCGTATGAAAAGTTGAAGGCACGCTCGATCAAGGTCATCGCCGGACTTGAGGCGGACTTTCAGAAGCGGATCGAAACCGCGGCAGAGCGTTTGCCTGCGTGTCTTGATCTTCTGATGGCCACAAGCGTCGTCAGCCGCAAGGCGCTTGGACGTGCGGAAATGGAAAGCGCGATTCAGGAGCAGCTTGGTCGTGCGCCGTCGAAAGACGACCGTCAGAAGCTGCTTGAGTCGCTTGGAAGTGCAAAAAAGATCCTGTATGTTCTAGGCATCTGCAGCAGTCTGGTTCTTGACCGGTTGCTTGTCGAAGAGCTGTCAAAGCGCGCAGAGGTTACGGTGGTTGCGCAGAGTTCGCCTGCGTATGAAATGGCAACGGCTGAGGATGCCGTCGACGCCGGTTTCAGCAAAGAATCGCTGCTGCTGCCGGGGGCTGAGATGTATGGACTGGATCTGTCCCGTGCCTCGCGCGAGTTCCGCAACAGTTACGGAGAGCACGATCTTGTCATTGCGCGCGGTGAGGCAAACTACCACGCGCTGAATGATAGCAGTAAGCCTGTGTTTTATCTGTTTGCCACAGGATGCCCGTTTGTGACTGCAGAGTACGGCGTCACCAGCGGCGCGTTTCTGATCAGTCCGGCCTCGAAACAGAAGGCGCAGGCTGATTAAGCATCGGCGCAAGAGGCTTGCGCATGAAAAAGAAAATAAGTGGGAGTAACTGACCCGATTGTCCGTGGCGGCCTGTCCGCCCACAGTATAGAAGCAGGAAGAAAACAGAAGGAGAGTCACGTGAGCATTCACAACAGTCTGAAAACCAAAGGCGATTCCGCCGGTCACCGCAATGTCCTGACCCGTCAGGAACGTCTCGATCGTCTGGAAGAAGACGGCCGTTGGAACGAAGAGAAGGATTCCCTGCTGGGTATCCCGAAAGTCCGTTCGATCAAGGTCGTGATGAAGAAGAAGAAAAAGAAAGAAGAGAAATAGTCTCTTTTTTTGGCTTTACGGCTCTGCGGCTGCTGTTCTGCAACGTATTTGCAGGCAGCGGCTCCGCAAGCGGCGTAAGATCACGATCTTTGATCATCGGTATGCAACAGTGTAAGGATGTCCCATGGCAATGCATCTGGCTGATCGCGTTAGCGCGACAGAAATCAGTGGAATCCGGAAGGTCTTTGACCTTGCGGCAAAGTTGAAGGATCCGGTAAACCTCTCAATCGGCCAGCCCGATTTTGACGTACCCGCCGAGGTTCGCCAAGCCGCTGCAGCTGCAATCGAGTCCAAGCAGAACTCCTATACGCAAACGCAAGGCAGTGCTGCCCTGCGCGCGGCGCTGCTTGCCCATCTGGGCGGCCGCTACGGTGAGAAAGAGCTGCTGGTCACGAGCGCCGTCACAGGCGGGCTGGTGCTGGCATATCTGGCACTGCTCAACCCAGGTGACGAGATCCTGATCCCTGATCCGTACTTTGTCATGTATAAGCAGCTGGCGCTGATGATCGGGGCCAAGCCTGTGTATTACGACACGTATCCGGACTGGAAGGTAGATTCGAAAAAGATCGAATCGCTGATCACCGACCGCACGCGTGCGATCGTCATCGGCAGCCCGTCAAACCCGACCGGTGTGGTGTACAGCCGTGACGAACTTGCCGCCATCAGCGAAGTCCTGAAACGCCACGATCTGGTCGCGATTTCCGACGAGATCTACGACCTGTTTGCCTACGACACCGCGTTCTGCAGTCTGGGCGACCTGTATGACAACACGCTTGTTCTGCGCGGTTTTTCAAAGAGCCACGCGATGACAGGCTGGCGCGTCGGATATGCTGCAGGCCCCGAAGAGCTGCTGCAGGCGATGACAAAGTTTCAGCAGTTCACCTACGTCTGCGCACCGAGTATCTGTCAGGCTGCCACGATTGAGGCGATCAAGACAGATATGAGCCGCTACGCCGACGAATACTGCAAAAAGCGCGACAAGATTTACGAAGGCCTTGTCTCTGCAGGTTATGACGTGCAGAAACCGGGCGGCGCGTTTTACATTTTCCCGAAAGTGCCGTGGGGCAATGACAGCTCGTTTGTCGAGACGTGTATCGCCAACAACCTGCTTGTCATTCCCGGCAGCGTCTTCTCGGAAAAGAAAACGCATTTCCGCATCTCGTATGCGGCAAGCAACGAAACCATCGACCGCGGCATTGAGATCCTGAAGCGTCTGCGCGAACAGCCGGCTGATCACAAAACAGGCTCCTGCGGATGCGGCTGCTCGTGCGGGAATTAAGACTCTCTGAACAAGAAAACAAACCGGACAATACCGGTGAAAACATTTTATAAAATAAAAGCGAACTGCGTCAGGCGATAAACGACCGACGCTGAACGCGACAAGTAAGGAAGTCCATGGCCAACGATACGATGAAAAAGATTGTCTCCCTGTGCAAACGCCGGGGATTCGTTTTCCAGTCCTCCGAAATCTATGGCGGATTGAAAGCCTGCTACGACTATGGCCCGCTCGGGGTTGAACTGAAGCGTAACATCAAAGACGCATGGTGGCGTGACATGGTTCACCGCCGTGACGATATCGTCGGCCTCGACTGCTCGATCATCATGCATCCTGACGTGTGGAAGGCTTCGGGCCACCTCGCCGGTTTCTGCGACCCGCTGGTCGACTGCCGCAACTGCAAAGAACGTTTCCGTGCCGACCACGCCCCGCGCGCCGAAGCAGGAAGCGAGTGCATCTACCGCGAAGGCGGGCGCGCTGACGGCAAGAAGCTCAAAGGCATCGTCGGCCCGCAAGGCTACACCTGCCCTGTGTGCGGATCGGGCGACTTGTCCGACGAGCGTCTGTTCAACCTGATGTTCCGTACCTCACTTGGGCCCGTGGACCCGATGCAGCAGATCCTGAACTCGGTCGAAGAGCTGGCCGCACTTGCTCCGGATGAGCGCAAACAGAAACTCGCCGGCATCATCAATGAATCGGCCGTGTATCTTCGTCCCGAAACGGCGCAGGGGATGTTTGTCAACTTCGCAAACGTGCTTAACTCCTCGCGCGTGAAACCGCCGTTCGGCATCGCCCAGTGCGGCAAGAGCTACCGCAACGAAATCACCACCTCCAACCTGACGTTCCGCACCTGCGAGTTCGAACAGATGGAGATGGAATTTTTCGTCAAGCCCGGTGAAGACGAAACCTGGTACGAATACTGGCGCTCGGCACGGCGCGACTGGTACATCAGTCTCGGCATCAATCCCGACCGTCTGCGTCTGCGCGACCATGAAACCTCGGAACTGGCGCACTACGCCAAGGCCTGCTCGGACGTGGAATATTTCTTCCCGTTTGAAAACGAAGAAGGCGAAGGCGAATGGGGTGAGCTCGAAGGCATCGCCAACCGCACCGATTACGATCTGAAAAAACACGCCGAGTTCACCGGCAAGGATCTGTCGTACTTTGAAACTGAAACCAAAGAACGCTATGTCCCGTATGTCATTGAACCGGCCGCTGGTGCAGACCGCGCGACCCTCGCATTCCTGTGCGACGCGTATGACGAAGAGACGCTGGAAAAAGACGACATCCGCACCGTCCTGCGCTTCCACCCGCGCATCGCGCCGATCAAGGCCGCGGTCTTCCCGCTGGTCAAGCGCGACGGTATGCCGGAAGTTGCCGAAGGAATTATGAAAGAATTGCTGGGTGAAGGGATCAACTGCTTCTACGATCAGGCAGGCGCCATCGGCCGCCGTTACCGCCGCATGGACGAAGCAGGAACCCCTTGGTGCATCACCGTCGACTCGGATACGTTAAACGACAAGACAGTTACGGTACGCGAGCGCGACAGCATGGAGCAGAAACGCATGCCGATCGCAGCGCTTGTGCCATTCATCAAGGAACACCTGAAATAGTTTTGGCAAATATTGTTTACAGTAATCACGGCTGCATAATTTTTTCGCCGCCGCAGGAATTTTGATTCGTTTATGTTGAACCGTTTTTAACCTTTTGAGGAGAGTCAAATGGAATACAAGCAACGTCAGGTCAAGAACAAGAAGGGCAAGAAGGCTACCGCACGCAAGGACGCAGGTTTCAAGCGCATCAAGATTCGCGGCCGCAAGCGCTGGGTCAAGACAGAAAAGAAAGCTGCCTGATCGCACGTTTTCTGATGCGGCGGTTTCCGCTTCATCAGTTAAATCCGGGCATCGTCAAGATCATAGCAAGACCAAACGTCAACTGAGTCTTTGTTCGTCGCGTTATCCTGTTATTGCGCGGTATATTTTGTCATTTGCAGGATCATCAGCAAGAAGGAACCCATATGTCAGAGGCACTCCAGTCCCATGGTACCAACCAGCGCGACATCTCCGTCGTGATTCCGGTGTATAATGAGGAAGAATGCCTGCCGATGCTGGAACAGGAACTCGTTGAGGTACTCAAGGACTACCCGCACGCGTGGGAAGTGATCCTTGTCGACGACTGCTCATCCGACCGCACGCCGGAAGTCATCCGCGAAATCTGTGAGCGTCACCCGCAGTTCCGCACGATCCGCTTTGCCAAAAACTGCCGGCAGTCGGCGGCGATGGCTGCGGGATTTCGAGCCGCACGCGGGACAATCACCGTCACGCTCGATGCGGACCTGCAGAACGACCCGCACGACATCCCGCTTCTTCTGGAGCACATGGGCGGGTTCGACTGTGTCTGCGGCTGGCGCAAAAACCGCAAAGACACGGGCTTCCGCAAAATCCAGAGCAAGATCGCAAACTTCTTCCGCAACTGGCTCTCGGGCGAAACCATTACCGATACGGGCTGTTCGCTAAAGGCGTACCGCACCGACCTCCTGCAGCGGATCTACATGTTCCGTGGCGCGCACCGTTTTCTTCCGACACTGCTGAAGATGGAAGGCGCCAACGTCATGGAGATTCCGGTCAACCACCGTCCGCGGGCGGCAGGTGTTGCCAAGTGGGGGATGTGGAACCGCGTGTTTGCGGCGACCTACGATCTTCTGGGCATGCGCTGGATGAAGAGCCGGGTTCTGGGCTACCAGATTGACAGCGAACTTGGCCGGGGGATTTCTCCTGCTGAAAAGAGTCAGGCGTGAACCCGTCCACCTTTACCAGAAGTGACCTGATCGCGACGTTTCTCGGCAGCCTGATGCTGAGCGGCTACTGCCTGTTGATGATCATGTCGACCGAAACAGGTCATGCGGAGATCCGTGACAACACCCCTGCCCACCTTCTGGCAATCGCTCCGGACACGCAGTCTTCTGAAAATAAACAGAATTCGCAGACTGACGCATTCACGGCAGAAGCGAGTTCAGATCAAGCCCAACCGTCAACGCCATCAGCAACTGAGCTTGACCTGAAGGGGTTTCAGGCTGTTATTCTCGATGAGGAAAACACACCGCCGCTGCCGTGGGTGAAAGCTCACCAGCAGGTTCCGGCTGCAGCCCTGTTTAACGAGGAGAATCCGGCTCCTCCGTACAAGGCCAAGCTGCGTAGCTGGCATAACAGGCTTCTGTTTCCGACCGTTCTCTGTCCGTACTGTGGGCGCCGTGTTCCGACACAGAAGGGAAGCTACTTCTGGCTGCTGATCGGGTTTATCGGGCAAATCGGTTTCACTGGCCGTTTCTTTGTCCAGTGGGTTGCGTCTGAAAAAGCGCGCGCGTCGGTAATCCCCGAGTCCTTCTGGTGGATGTCGATTCTGGGCAGTGCGTTTCTTCTGATCTACTCGATTTCGATTCTGGCGTGGCCGATCATTCTAGGGCAAACGCCGAACATCTTCATTTACACCCGCAACCTTTACTTTATCCACAAAGCCAAAAAGAAATCTGCAGAATCCAACGGCGCAGCGCCACAGAGCTGAGCATCGTCTGCGTTTCAGTCATCACAGAATCAAATCACGCGAATAACAATCCTATAAAAACAACAAAGCCAACCGTTCATCAGCGGTTGGCTTGACATAAAAACACTTCAAAACGAACTAGCGTTTCAGGATCGAGCGGTCTTTGTCAGAGAGGATTTCGGTTACGCGCACGCAGAAATAATCGTTCAGAACGAGGACTTCGCCTTGCGCAACCAGTCGACCGTTGACAAGGATATCAACCGGAGCGCCCGCGTCTTTATCCAGCTGCACCACCGCCCCTTCGTGAAGACCGAGAATGCTTTCGACCGGCATATGCGTGCGGCCGAGTTCGATCTTGACGTCAAGATCGACATCAAACAGCGTTTCCAGTGTGCACGGTTCACTTGAACCTCCTTCATCTCCTCCGAAGTCTGGAAGGCTCATCGACTGGGCAGAGCCAAGCATCTGGCCAAGGTCTTCGCCAAGCCCGCCGAACGCGTCCCCACCACCGGCAAGCAGCGCATCGATATCTTCCTGACTCAGTTCTTCTGCCATCGATCTCTCCGTTTTCTCGTATTACAAACTGCGAGTGTATCCACCTCTGCCGCCAACCATCCGAATTCGTAACAGACGCTTTAAATTTATTGCATAATAAAGCTGACGATATAGATCTTGCTGACGCGTTTGCTGGTCAGATCTTTATCATCAAGCTGCAGATCGACTTTGCCGAGTTCATCGTTGATATAGTCTTTAATAAAGTCGCGCAGCATCTGTTTACCGCGCTCTGAGTTCAGCTGCGAATACGACTGCTTGGTCAGATAGCTCATCAGCTGATCGCGGATAGCCGGGATCATCTTCTCGACTGCTCCCTTGAAACGCGCCCAGTCTGCGGGGCCGATGGTGATATTCTGCTGGATCTCTTCTGGGGAGCGCTCCAGAACGATATTGATCTCCGCCGCAAGCGTCTTGATCTGACTGGTCGCAGTAGGGATCGTATAGTTCAGATCCTTCAGCACCACAACTTCCTTATTGATATCCTCAGCAGTCGGCTTGGTCGATGTCGCATCCGACGTCGGTGTAGCGACAGTCCTGTCCTTGAACATCCATAGCCCGAAAAAGAAAACAGCTTCAATAACCACCGAGGCAATGAGAATGATCCAGCCGCGTGAACCGACCATAAATCCTGCGGGTGCTGCCGCTTCTTTTTTCTGCTCCTGTCCTTCACCTTCCGGCATGAGCGTCTCCCTTTCTTCCCTATTTGCTCGACAAACACCGTACACAACACCAATGTCTGTCACTGATTATATACGAATCCGCAGCCCGGTTTCCTGCAGGCACGGTATTTTTTTTTCAAAATCACCCGCCGAGGCCGATATCCTTGATAAACTCTTCGGTCATGATGATTTCCACACGGCGGTTTCGCGCGCGTCCGGCGGCCGTCAGGTTATTGTCCCGCGGTTCATTGTCCGCACAGCTGACCACACGAAAACGGCGGCGGTCAATTCCGGTCTGCTCGGACAGGTACTTCATCACCGCATAGGCGCGCTGATACGATAAATACCACGCATCCTGAAACTGGTCGTCGGCGCCGAATCCCGTTGCCGAGGTGTGTCCGCGAACTTCAATCCGGTTGCGGAACCCCTTCAGGTCAGGTGCGATCTGCTCGCGCAGAAGCTGCATCCCCTCCACCGTCAGATCCACTTCATTGGCGCGAAACAGGCTCACGCCGCCGATGACAATTTTTGTTTTCTCATCCTCGACAATCGTCTGCACGTCGGTATGTTTCCCGCGCGGGCCGTTGCGCAAGACATACGCCTGCGTATCGGTCAACCGTAACGATGTCGTAAAGATCTGCACCGTCGCTTTATACGCAGGCAGTACCCCAAACTGGCGCTGGAATGCCTTCATCGTCGCCGTAACCTTGGTCTTGTCCAGCGTCGACATACTGAACAGCAGAACAAAGAAGCACAGCACGAGCGTAATCATGTCGCCGTACGTGAGCATCCATTCCGGCGCTCCTTCGGGCGGGTCTTCTTTTCTCTTGGCCATGGATCAGCCTTCATCCTTTCCAAAGCCACGTTCTGCCGGCGGCAGGAAGATCTTCAGCTTCTGCTCGACAATACGCGGGTTGTCACCGCTTTGGATGCTCATGACGCCTTTCAGGACAATCTGCTTTAGTTCAACTTCACGCGCGTTGTAAATATTCAACTTATCGCCGATCGGCCCCACAACATAGTTCGCAATAATCGAACCGTACATGGTCGTAATGAGCGCGACCGCCATACCCGCCGTCAGTGCGCCGGGGTCATCCATACCGCCAGCAAGCATGTTGATCAGACCGACAAGTGTTCCGATCATCCCCCACGCCGGCGTATATTTGGTCAGAAGCTCAAACGCTTTTTTCCCGTTACCATGGCGTTCTTCCATTTTTTCCAACTCGGTGGCCATGATCGACTCAATCAGCTCCGGATCGGTTCCGTCAACCGCAAGCTGGATGCCTTTGACCAGAAACTCGTCCTGAATCGAATCCGTCACGTTTTCCAGCGCAAGAATCCCATCTCGGCGTGCGATTTCCGCAAATTCAACCATACGCTTGATCAAGTCGACAGGGCTGTCTTCCTTATGCAGAAACGCGTGCTTTGCATAGTTCGGAATTTTGAGAACCATGTCCAGCGGCAAACTGATCAGCGTCGCGGCGATACCACCACCGACAACAATCGCCGCCGATGCCGTATCCCAGAAGTTAAAGATCTTTTCAGGACCAATCCCGATAAAGACCACACAGACAAAACCGGTGATATACCCGATCAGGGTCGCTAAGTCCATTTACGCGTCCTCAACTCTTGCGTACGTCACTGTTATGCCGGCGCCACCAATAACGTCGGCCGTTTCGTTTTCCTCGGCGCTCAATTCTCCGGCAGAAAACGGGTCGCACGGGCATATCCCACCGCGCGTTCAACAATCTCGTCAGGAGTTTCCTTCACAACCAGCTTTTCGCCGTCGCGCAGCGTCACAATCGTATCCGGTGTGCTTTCCACAAACTTGATCAACTCGGCATTGATGATGAATTCGCTGCCGTTCAGTCGTGTCACACGGATCATGAATTCTCCTGTATAGAATACTCCGATAAGATTATCGGCCTTTTGACCGGCGCGTCTTCACAAAGAATCGGAAGAAAGTTGTTGCCTAACGCAGGTTTTACCAAATTTTCATCCGGATTTACTGCCCCACCCACCCAGCAAAACAGGCCGGGATCAACTCCCGACCTGTGAAATCCGATCTGTTCATTTTTTTAATTGATTACGCGACGATATTCACACCACCAGCGCTATATTGTGTCGAAACCGCCTCGGTGGCCGCCGTTTCTGTAACCGTGTCAATTGCACCATCGCCGGAGCCTGCCTGCCTGCGGCTGCGCGTTCCGGTTTGTGACGAATCCTGCTGGTCATTGTGGCCTGAATCGCCAACATCGACGTTGACGTCAAATTTATCGAGGTCGATTCCCTGCACCTCAAGATTATGACGAAGTTGTTCAATGTTCTGCGACAGATACTGCTGCGCGTCATTGGTCTCGGTCTTGATTGTTGCAGACAGCGAACCGCTCTGCATTTCCAGATGGATCGAGATTTTTCCGAGTTCAGGCGGCGAAAGCTGGATTGACATCTCTGAAAGGTTATTGCGTACCGACTGGCGGACAGCCTGCTCGATCTTCTCGATGTTTTCAGCCATCTGCGCCGATCGCATCGGAATCGCTTCCTTTACATCCCGCACCGTCGTCTGTTCGTTTGATTTGAGTTCCGTCACACTCACATCGGATGAATCGCTCGGAAGATACGCGTCCGAGTCGCTTAGAAGATCTCCCACGCCCGCAGCTAGGTCATCGCCAAGAGCCTCTGTATCGGTATCAGCGCCTTCAGACGCGTCAGCCGTTTCCTCGGCGACTTCAGTAACGGACTTGTCAAACTCCATTTCAAAATCGTCACCCTCCGCTTCTTCCTGCGGCTGTACGTTAGAGTTGCGCATCAGGTTATTCAGCAGGTCGCTGGTATCTTCTGAGTCCTGACCAGCCTGATCAGCCTGCATCGACTCGAGTTGTTCGGCCGGAATCTTGCTCAGAATTTCGGTCGCTTCATCATCCAGTTCAATTCCGGCATCGGCAAACAAGTCGGCAACGGTCTTGCCCGTAACTTCTGTATCCGCGTCGAGATCTGCGGCCAGCTGTTCAGCCAAAGCCGACGCTTCATCCGCATCAACCTGCCCGTCTTCACCGATCGAGGCCAGTAACTGCGCCAGCGCCGTATTCGTGTCTGTCTTTTCTGCGGTTGCCGCCTGCTGCAATTCAGCCATGTCCTGCACAAGATCTGCGGCGAGATCATCCGCAAACGCATCATCCATCGCCTGCGACATTTCCGGTGTCATTTCAGATACCACTTCCGGCGCGATATTATCAGTCGCTGCATTTTTCAGCATGTTTTCATCAACATCAAGTTCCGCTTCCTGCTGCATCAGGCGGACAAACCCCTCTCCCGGACGGAGTGTTTCGCTGTCAGACTCCAGCTCCGGCATGAGAGATTCAGGGTCAACCGTCTGTATCGTATCTTCAGTTTCGCTCAAGTCAGCCGTTTCAGGCAATTCAATCGGTTGGACAAAATCGGTTTGAACAAGATCTGCAGTTTCTGTCTGGCTGACCTGTTCCGCCAATGCGTCCAGCATCTGCAGTGTCTGCTCAGGCCACTCCGACACAAGCGGCTCGACCTCAGCCATTGCCTGTAGCGCGTCATCCGATAACTCCGCAAACGACTGATCCGGAAATGCCTCCATCAGCGCCTGCATCATTTCGAGAGTAACTTCCTCACCGGCGCAGTCTTCTTCACTGAACTCCACCTCGTCAAAGACACCTTCAGCCCCCGCAAGGACAAAATCCTTGAGCTGCTGCCAATCTTCACCGGTTGCCTCTTCAAGCGACTCGCGACTGAGGATTCCTGTCTGGCCAAGTGCGGCGATCCGGCTCAGCGCTTCCTGATCTTCCAGCGACTGGTCGTCCATAAAAAACGTATCGCGCGCTTCCTGTTTGCGCTCATCATCTTCCTCTGTCGACTCATCCGTCACCTCGGTACAGTCTGACGCTTCGGTCTGATCCGTTGTCGAATCCGACTGCGTCTGCTTTGTTGACGAGTCTTCAGACATCATTTTTTCCAACAGTTTCCCGAACCCGGAAGACTCGGTGCTGCTGTTGCTGGACGCGCTCAAATCAATCGCAGACGATGAAGACGAAGACGAGGTCGATACAGAAGATGATGCCGCGGCGAATGCACTCTCGGACAGGCTTGCCACCAGGTTTGTAAATGCACTGCTCATACCATCTCCTTTTTTTCAACGCTGTGCGTTGGATCATATTAACGCATTGTTAACTTCTGTCACCATACGGCATATCTTCGCCATGCCTGCCGTTTTTGCTGCGTAAAATCGAAATAACTTTCTTCGTGGCGAATCAATGTTTTATTGCGAAGTATCTCTTTCGTGTTTATCATGGTCCGAGCCACGCATCTTACGGCGCTTCAAACTCGGGATCACTTTCAGGCACAACCGGCATCACGTTCCACGCATCGTCGATGTGAAACCAGAGTTTTTTCGTAAGCGCCGTAACCGTCGCGGCGTCGCACTCATTAACCAGGTCCTCACCGAGGATAACCGTCTGGTCATTGATTACGGCTTTCGACTTTTCCGGCAACTCCTGGATCGTCGCACCGCCCCACTCGTCCCGGATCGATTCGCGCAGAACCAGCCCCGCATCCTGCCGCAGGCAATACGCCTCAGACACCTGCCCCGACCGGCTCAGCACCGCATCTCCGCGCTGCACAAGAACCGCCGCGTGTCCTGCGACCATCATCAATAACGAAGGTGTAATCTCATTTTTTTTAACCCGCGCACGGAGGCTTCCTGTTTTCAGCTCAATCAACCGGATCGTTTTCTGGACGCCATTGTCATCAGGATTTGTCTGAAACATTCCGCGTAACCGGAACGAGCTTCCGCCTTCGACACGGATTCGGGCATTGATCCCGAACACGAGTTCAAGCTGCGCATCCTTCGACAATGTGAAAACATCGCCGACATAAAGTTTGTCGCCGATTTGCAGGCGCGAGACATCCGACGCAGAACCCGCCACACGACGGGCGACATCCACAGCCCCTGAGGCATGTGCGACTTCACCAATTTCAAGTTGATTCCGCGGAACCGGCAGCGCACCGGAGATGAGATCCACAAGCTCTGTTTCGACAGGTTTGACGCGCATCTCGTCCGGATCGATTTCTTCAGCCCGAAGCGAACTGGCCGCAACGCCGTGCAGCAGCAGACAGAGCCAACCGGCAAGAATCAACCGGCGCGTGATTTGGGTTTTGAAACACACTGTCATGCGCTCTCCCGAAACCGGATGCAGCCAAAACAAGGCGCACATCAACCGGTCTGGAGGCCGTCACTTCCCTGCCAATTCATCCGACAATGACACCATCCTGGGTCATGTCACACAATTCCGGCGCTATTTCTGCAAGATCTGTACCACTTGCGCACGAATATCGGCCGGAAGCAGCATTAAAATTTTCAGCGCACGTGGAACTGACAGTTTCTGAAGGTGTTGCGCGATTCCCGCAGGGCTCTGATAATATTCGCCATTCACTCGCGTCCACTCATTTGACACCCGCTGCGGATCCCAATCGGCAAATTCGTTCTCTAATAGCGGCAGAATCTGCCGGACATAGTCAGGCGTCATCTCCGCCAGCGTTTCGGCGGTCATCCCGGCAGAGACGTATTCTTTCAGCAGCCGCGACGCTTCCGCCGGACCTTCCGCACCGAGCTGGTCCATATGCATCTGCAAGAACTGCGCGAGGTTTCCCGCATCCATGCTGGCGATTGTTTTCTTGAGTTTGGCCTGCTGTTCCGATTGCTCCGTCTTCTGCCGTTGCAGGCGAAGATCTTCCAGACGCTGGCTCTCTTTCTGTGCTTCCGCGGCCGTGCGCTCCACCGTTGCGCGCAGCGATTCGAGCTTCTGCCGTTCTTCCTCGATCATCGTTTTCAGTGCGGCGGCTTTTTCTTCCTGAACCTTTTGAAGATTGGCAAGAGCAGCGGCGGACTTCTCGCGCGTGGCGGAATCGCCTTTCAGCTCCTGATCACGCGCTTCGCGATCGGCCAGATCCTGTTTCAGATTTTTATAGTCCTGAATATCCTTGATCGACATAGAATACTTCTGCGAACCTGCGAGCACACTCATCATGTCTTTCAAATCCTCGACGCCTATGATGCCGCGATAATACTGCCCGCCGACCGCGATCGATAATGCGAGAAAGTGCATCGCCATCAGACAGATCAGCAGATAAAACGCTGTCGTCATGACTCCCTGCGATTTCTGTTTTGCCATCAGCCCTGCTCCTTCCGTCTGCGCCAGGCCTGAACTGCCAGCTCATCCAGTTCATTCTGTTCAGCCACGGCCTGTTCATGATCAAAGGCCTCTTTCTGGCGCTCCTCCAAAAGCTCAAGCACGCGTTTGTCTTTTCTGGCTTTGACCAGCACCGTGCGCTTCTTGTCCGCCTGTTCCTTATACTTGATCATCTGAACCGTCCGGCGCGACATCCCCAGCTCCAGCGTGTTCATATACCGGTGCGTCTCCACAATCTTGCGGAAGTTCTCGTGGTTTTCATACATCTGCGCGACTTCGTCCATCGACTCGCGGCGCATCCCGTCCATCTTCAGGATCGCGGCCTTCTGCTCTTCGACGAGTTTATTCGCCTGCGCAAATTCTTTGAGTTTTTCCTTCTCAAGCATTTCCCTGTACTTCAGTACCGAGGCAAGCCGGAAGTCAAACTTTTTCGCCATATGCTTCTCCGCAGAAACGGCCTTGTGCCCCGCTTCCGTTTCACGTTTTCAAATCAACCTACTGCTGCGGCGTCTGTGCCTGCTGCGCGGCCGGCTCGAGTTTCGTGACCAGCTCCGCCAGTTGCGCCTTGGTCTGTTCATACGCGGCGCAATCGTTCATATCCTGTTGCAGGAATTCATTCAAGAGCGGCATGACCTGACGCGCCCGGTCAATCTCGGGATTCGTCCCGCTTACATACGCACCGATATTGATCATGTCCTCGTTCTCGGTGTAAATCGACGCAGCCCGCCGCAGGCTTCGAACAGCCTTTAACGTGATAGGATCGACGATCTCCGTCTGCAGACGCGAAATACTTTCCATAATGTCAACCGCCGGATAATGGCCGCGCTGGGCAAGCCTGCGCCGCAGAACGATGTGTCCGTCAAGAATCCCGCGCACCGCGTCCGAGATCGGCTCGTTCATGTCATCACCTTCGACCAGAACGGTGTACAGTCCCGTGATCGATCCGCGTTCGCTTCTGCCTGCACGTTCCATCAGCCGCGGCAGCAGCGCAAACACACTCGGCGTATATCCCTTGGCTGCGGCCACTTCACCGACGCTGCTTCCGATATCACGCTGCGCCATCGCCATACGTGTGACCGAGTCCATCAGGAGTGCAACGTCCGCTCCCTGATCGCGGAAATATTCGGCAATGGCAGTCGCGACAAACGGCGCCTTCACACGAACCGGCGCGGGCTGGTCACTGGTTGCGACAATAATCACACTGCGGCGCAACCCTTCAGGCCCCAACTCGCGTTCCAGAAAATCGCGCACTTCGCGTCCGCGTTCTCCGATCAGCGCCACCACCGAAATTTCTGCCGACGTATAGCGCGAAATCATCCCGAGCAGGACAGATTTACCAACACCGGTACCGGCAAAGATCCCGACGCGCTGCCCGCGGCCGAGTGTCAAAAACCCATCGATCGAACGCACCCCAGTCGGCAACACCTCATTGATCCGCGGGCGCAATACCGGGTCTGGCGGATCGGAATAAATCGGGCGGGTATCGGCTGCAAAGATCGGCCCCTTGCCGTCCATCGGGCGTCCCATCCCGTCAAGCACGCGTCCGAGTAGGTGCGGGCCAACCGGCACAACCTGCTGGGTCGCCATACACTCGACTTTGTCGCCGGGGCCAATT
>QKHZ01000155.1 GCA_003249795.1 bacterium
GGTCCTGATGGAGCGTTTGCCGTTGATTTGCATGACGATATTTCCGCACGCAAATTCATGAATGAAAATAAACTTGAAGACAAAAAATTTGCCTGCTGCATCCCCCGATATCGCTATACCCCTTATTGGCTGATTAAAGAAAAAAAGGTGAGCATCAATCAGTTTAGGCATCAGCGAAATGAGGAGATGAAAGAGCACGATAACGGTTTACTTAGAGAAACAGTGATTGAAATTATCAGAAACACGGATTTGAAAGTACTGCTTTGTCCTGAGGATCAAACACAAATGGCGATCGCCAGAGAAATGATTAATGAGAAACTGCCGCAGGATATAAAACAACGGGTTGTGTGCCGGGATAAATTCTGGTGTACGGATGAAGCGATCAGCACGTATCGCTGTTCTGCTGGATTATTCGGATTGGAGCAGCATTCGCCAATCATGTGTATCGGCAATGGGATTCCCGCAAGTGTTGGACGATTTGCCGAACAGACAACGAAGGGATATATGTGGCAGGACATCGGATTGGATGAATGGCTGTTTGACTTCGATAATGAGAACGATCGCAAACGATATACTGAAACGATTTTGAAAATGCTTCTGAATTCGAATGATTCACACACGAAAGCCGATCATGCACGAAAAAAAGTTCAAGACGTTTTTAAAAAAATGTCGGCTCAACTCGCATTGGCCATCAATTCAAAATGTTAGAGAAAATTTTCAACGCATTTTCTTTTCGGCTCTTTTCAAAATATAACAAATAAAAGTCAGCAGCTTTTATATGCACTCGTCTTGCATCAGAATGCGTAATCCGTCTGTATTCTGTTCAAACAGGCGTCGGTGGCATGCGAGGATGTCGCGATTCTTTTCGAGTAACGCGTGGTTGCGGGTTTGTCCTGGATCGCTACGCAGGTCGTAAAGCTGTTCATCATTGATCCCAGAATCGAAGCGCGTGTATTGCCAGTCGCCGGTATTGACGGAAAAAGAATTCTGCGACTCGATACAGATGTGGTCGCGCCACTCCGCGGGGGTTTTCCCTTCAACCAGCGGCTTCAGGCTGCAACCGGGCAGATCCTCCGGAATGGCTGCGCCTGCATATGCGCACAGCGTCGGCACAAGGTCAAGACCGTTACTCACCAGATGCGAATCCTTCCGCCCTTTTGCCAGTCCACCGACCGGCCGGATGATCAGCGGGATGCGGGTCGCTTCCTGATAGGGGATGGTTTTGTGTTCAAGCTGATGCGCGCTGTCATGGTCGCCGTGGTCGCTGGTGAACACGATCAGCGTATCACGCTCGCGCTCCGATATTTTCATCGCGTCAAGCAGGATTCCGATCTGCCGGTCAACTCGCTCGGCCAGGCGCGCGTACGCCCAGCGGTGCATCCGCCAGCGCTCGGATGAATAATTCTCACGCGCATTTTTCCGGAATGGCCTTTCATCTAACAGTTCGCTTACGCCGTCGGGTTCGTCTTCCTGCGGCTTGTGGTTTGCAGGCAGCGGCGGACAATGTGATTCAAAAAAATCTTCTTCTGAAATCCCTTCGGGCAATGAGAGCGCATCGTCCAGACAGAGATATTCATTGGTTTTGTGGATGCCGTCTGGAAACGGTTTTTCAAGATCAGAGCGGCGGCCGGAATATCGGTCGTCAAGAATTGCCATATGGCAGATATCATGCGGATTAATAAAACTTGCGACCAGTGCAAACGGCTTATCATGCTTTTGCTGCACATATCCGGAACAGACTTCGGCCAGTTCATCGCGCTCGTCGGTTGTCAGCACGGTAAAGCCCAGATCTTCTGCAACCGCATTCGGCAAGTGCTGCTTTCCGGCGTACACGGTTTCATAGCCCGCGTCCTGCAACAGCCAGCCCAACCCTTGCGAAAAACACTTCGCGCCGGAATCGCAGTCCATGCCACTCAGGTTGTTTTGCCGTACACCGATTGCGCTCGGATAGCGTCCGGTCATCAAACTGAAGCGACTGGGGATACAAACCGGATTTGTACAATAGGCTTGATTAAACTTGACTCCGGTCGAAGCGAGCCAGTCGATTGCAGGTGTATGCACATACGGATTCCCTGCACAACCCAGCATCGTCGAGGACTGCTGGTCTGTCATAATAAACAAAATATTTGGCTTATTCTTCATTATTGTCTCCGGTACTTTTTGATGGATATTCATCGCTTCCGGTAATGATCATACTTCATCTGTCGGGATATTCCATGGACATGGTTCGCCAAGATTTGTATAATCGGCGCATGCGAAAGAAAATTTTTCGGACGGCGTTTCACGATTCCATGGAGCCGTCAAAAAAAACGTGCTGTCTCCACGTTCTGGGCTACCGCATCCGGCGCACCCATATCGTTGATGTGCGGCAAGGAACTCCCTGCTGGTTTCTGCATCATTTCCACACCCCTGTCAATCTGCAGACAACAAACGGCATAATCAAAACCGCCCCCAATACATTCGCCATCGACGAGCCGGGTAAGCCGATTTATCACGGAAGTGATTCCAACTGGCTTCACTCATGGATCAGGATCAGCGGCACGGCTGTTCTTCCACTCATTCAATCTTCAGGTCTGGAACCGGCAATCGCTTATGCTTTGACGTCGGACGAAGACAGCCTGCTCTGGCTTGAAGCGATTGACGCGATGATGAATCATTCCGCTGGCATGGATCAGGAACGTGTTTATGAACTGATCAAATTATGGTTGGGGCGGGTGTATTTTCTGACGCGCCGTCGCAAAGCCGATCCGGTTCCGGACGCGGTTCTTGTCACCAGACGCTTTATTGAAACAAATTACCTGAAGCCGCTGTCGCTGGACGCCGTCGCAAAAAACGCGTGCCTCAGCCGCAGTCAGACCTGCCGGTTGTTCCGCCGTTTCTGCGGCACAAGTCCGCTGGACTATGTCATCCGTTGCCGTCTGCAACATGCACAGGAATTGCTGCAGACAACTTGCCTGAGCGTAGGCGAGGTTGCGTTTGAGAGTGGGTTTAATGATATCTACTATTTCTCTCGTTTGTACAAACAGCGCTACGGCATCCCACCAAGCCTCGCACGCGCGGTCAGTCAAAATAAAAAACGGTAGCGCAACAGGGCGCTACCGCAGTCAATATATATTTTCTCGTTACGTTGTCGGCGCTCAGGCTTGAACATCCACAGTCGTTGTCGTTACAGTCTCGTCGGTCTCGTCCGCTTCCTCAGTTTCATCGGTGTCGTCAGTTTCGTCAACCTCATCCGTTTCTTCGGTTTCATCGACTTCGTCGGTGTCATCCGTCTCGTCGGTTTCCTCTGTTTCGTCGGTTGAGGTCGAGAAGATTTCGGCAAACTCTTCCGGATCGCTTTCGGCGAGTTCCTTGGCTTGATTGAGATATTGCAGGATCGCGATTGTGGAGGTGCCTTCCTCTCTCAGTTCGAGCGCAAAGGACTGCACAACGCTCATGCAGTCGGAGACGCCGCTTTCTTCTGCCGCGGCGGCAACTGCCGAAAGCGCTTGACTGATCGACGAGAGTTCAACCAGATCGACGCTCAGCTCCGCGAATGAGCTGATAAACGAAGAGATCGAACTGCTGCTGCTTGAGTCTGAGAGTGCCGAGAGCAAGGTGCTGGATTCACTCGCTTCGCTCTCCAGAATTGAGAGTGCGCTTGAGGAATAGGTGTAAGAAGAAGATGATGTCAGGCTGCTGGAAATAGAGCTTGAGTCACTCATCGGAAAACCCTCCGAAATAATGAGTTACAACTTTATCCATGCATCCGTGCATCCAATAACTTTATTATGTATACCGCGAACGACCTGCCTCGGCAGGGATGTCCGCACTCCTATTATCGGTTGGGGTACTGAAAGATTTAACTCTTTTTCCAAGAAATCATCTTTACCATAACATAAAGATGAGAATGAAGTTACTCATGTTCTGGCGATTGTTCTTTTCTTTTCGTCCGTAATTTGGCAACTGCCTCTTCCAGCGTTTCTACACGCTTTTTTAAATTCCACACCGCACGTGCTGACGATATCTTAAAACCATCTGCGGAGAATTCACAATGTCGCGTACAGGCAACCGCCGGATTGTTTGCAGAGATACCGAGAAATGCCAGAGCATTGCAAATGATGATAATTTGTCCATCAAACACGGTTATCGTTTTCCCATCGCATTTTTCCTCCTGCTTTGTTCCAACATAATAAAGTTTCGTTGCAAATTTTCCGTCATCAGATTGCCCGGTAAAACAACGAGCATTGTTCATCCAGACATCATCGATGGCGTTCACCCAATTATAACTCTGTAGTTTGCTTTCTTCTTTTGGCCGTTTTGAATGTGAGCAGCCGGCCGTTAGCATGACACACAATGCGAAAAGTAAACTGATTGATCTGCACATACATCTCATCGACATTCTCCCATAACTAAATCGGACGAGTCCGGCCTGTTTTGCGGTATGCGCCGGGTGACATTTTGTAATGATTTTGAAACGCGCGCGTGAAGTGGCTCTGGTCGTGAAATCCAAGTTCCAGTGCAATCCGGCCGATCGGCAGATCCGTCAGCCCCAGCTCCCGCGCTGCACGCGATACCCGTAACTGCGTCAGTAACTGCGCAAATGTTTTGCCAAAACGTTCTTTCACAAGATGCCCTGTCCGCGACTCCGACAGATTCAGCTCCGCCGCTAACTCAGCCACTGTCACCGTCTCGCCCAACCGCTCGGACAGAAACCGGATGATGATCCCGCTGCGGTCATGTGCCAGTGCCTGCCCGCCTTCAAGTAGTGCCCCAAACTGCCGCGCAATCGCCCGAAGCATCTGCAGCCGATCCTGCAACCACTCTTCTGTCGGATGCATTACCAAGCCTTCCCGCGGCGCGTCCCCTTTTCCCGTCCAGCACGCGCCGCCATACAACACTCCCGACAGCACCCCACCGCACCACACCGGCGCCACCAGATCGGTATGACCAAACGGGCACGTATGAATCCGCCCTTCCCGCAGGCTCGCAGCTTCGCGCTCAATCTTGACGCCGCAAAACAAAGCACATTCCTTTTG
>QKHZ01000127.1 GCA_003249795.1 bacterium
AATGCAGGAAAAAGGAGAGGCAACAACTTATTCACACATCAGAATGTTTGCCAGCAGAAACGGAATCATCAGAATCCAGACATTGCTTGATAATGTCACCGCCGAAAAACTCCCGGTACTGAGTGAGTTGCCACAAGTAATCTGCAAAAAAGAAAACCCAGCGGGATAGGCTTAAATAAACGACAGTAATACCGATGATTATTGTCATTCCCCATAACCCTCATAGCAGCTAGCAATTAGATGATCAGATAAAGGACGGTCAATGTCAAACCCAAGAATTTTCTGCATTGGATGCAATTACAGCGAACATAATCGTGAGATGAATTCCCCCAAACCTGACGAACTCGTAATTTTCATGAAACCGTATACATGCATTATCTCAGAAGGTGAACCCATCGCCCTGCCCTCACACAGCAATGACATCCACCACGAGGTTGAGGTTGTCGTCAGGATCAGTGAAGGCGGCAGAGATATCCCTGTTCATAAAGCACTGAACTATATTGATGCTTACTCCATCGGCCTTGACCTGACTGCACGGGATGTCCAGAATCGACAAAAAGAAAAAGGGCTGCCATGGGAAACATGCAAAGCCTTCGACGGCAGTGCTCCTCTTGGCAAATTCATCCCAATCAGTCAAACGAACGGCACATTGGTTGACGTAACGAATTTGACATTCCGTTGCATGGTTGATGGCAATGTCAGGCAACAGGGCTGCACTGCGGACATGATTTTCCCAATTCCGGTCATTATCAGCCAACTCAGCCGCATCTGGTCACTGAATCCCGGTGATCTGATATATACAGGAACGCCTCCTGGGGTAGGACAACTCCTTTCAGGACAAATAATTACAATTGAATCAGAAAAAACGGGGAAAGAATCATGGCGTGTAATATAATGACAGAGCTTAGGTTTCTGCATCATCCATAATTGGGTATTTACCCCATCCTGTAATCGTGTTGATACGGTCTTACCGCAGAATCCATTTGACTTTGCATGACAGAGTGACTATCACTATAGAGACATTCTGTTATTATAAAACAAAAATATCAGGGAGGTTTTCCGAATGAAACATAACGTGTTTGCTGTTGTTGGAGTTCTTTTTCTGGGTGTTGTCGCAACCGGTTGCCGCCCCATGGGCAGACAACCCCAACCCGACAACACAAACGAGGCTCTTTCAAGAAAACTCGACGACATCCAATCGCACCTGACCGTTGTCAGCGAGCAGTTGGATGAATTGAAACAACAACAGGAACAGCCAATTGCTCCGATCAATACCAAAGCAACTGGGCTGACCCTGAATCCGGTCATACCGGTTCAACCTGAGCCGACTTCAACTGAAGCAGACTCGAAGCGCAAACGGCTTGCGGATCTAGCTAACCGCTATCCAACGACACAAAAGTCGAAGAAGTCGTCAAAGAAGGCGAGCGGTTCAAAACCCTCAAGCCTGAAAGCCAAACACATCCGGGTTCCAGTCTCTGTCAGCGAAATCCAGCGTGCCCTGAAAAACGCGGGGTTCAATCCTGGGCCGATTGACGGCAAGGTTGGTGCAAAAACAATCGCAGCAATCCGTCAGTATCAAGCTTCCGCAGGCTTAAAAGTAGATGGAATTGTTGGCCCTGCCACATGGCGCAAAATGTCCTCTGGCGGGATTTCACGCGGTCCGGCATCTCCGGTTAGTCCCGCGGTTCCGGCAACAGTTCCGCCATCCAATGACCTGTTGCCACCTCCCGCAGACGGATTTACTTTCTAAGCCCGTGCAGACAGAGCAGACAGCATGATTCAAATCTTTGGCGCGCCGACTCCTATTCAGGATAAGCGCCCGGTTGTGACTCTTGGAATGTTTGACGGTGTTCATGTCGGTCATCAGGCCGTTATTGGTAAAGCGATCGAACTCGCTCATGAATCGAACCAACCTGCAATTGCATTAACCTTTGATATTCATCCGCGCACTCTCTTCGGAGGTGCGCCTGCAATGATCACAAGCCTGGAACACCGCCTGACCCTTTTGGAAAAACTTGGGCTGGACACAACCTACGTCCTCTGCTTTGACCACGAACTGGCAAAATGCACTGCCAACGACTTTGCCAAAACGTATTTCAGAGATCAACTTCACGCAGCAAAAGTTGTACTCGGTTTTTCTGCACATTTCGGTGCAAATCGTGAAGGTGACGGAGAATTTCTCCGGAAACGCAGCAAACAACTGGATCTGGATGTATTTTCAGTACCTGCGGTTGTCGTAGATGGTGAAAATGCAAGTAGCACTGCGATAAGAAAAGCTGTTGGAAACGGAAATCTTGATCATGCACGCGATATGCTAGGACGTCCCGTCAGCCTTCGCGGAACAGTTGTTCACGGACGCGGAGTTGGAACTACGTTGGGATATCCGACACTGAATATAGATCCGCACCATGAACTCCGGCCGCCTACAGGTGTATATATTACCCGGGCTGTATGCGGACAAAGTTCCTGGCAATCGGTCACCAATATCGGAACACGACCGACATTTCAGGCGAATACGCCAAACGACATCTTGGCAGAAACGTTTCTCTTCGACTTTTCTGGAGAGCTATATGGCCAGACTGTAGAGATCGAATTATTGAAGTACTTACGTGGCGAAAAAAGGTTTAAATCGCCGGAAGCACTGACGGCACAGATCAACCACGATGTCGGGTCCGCAAAACACTTTTTCACAGAACACAATATCTGAATTCAGTCTGCGCCTTTACAACGAGCTAGATTTTTTCTTTCATCCGCAGGACAAACGCTTCGTAATCCTCTCGGGTATCGATCCCCTTGGCAGGACGCTGGTCCAAAACGCCTACCGCTATACTGATTCCATTTTCAAGCGCTCGTAATTGTTCCAGTTTCTCAAGCTGCTCAAGCTGCCCCTGCGGTAGAGACACGAACCTCATCAACGTCGATCGGCGATAGCCATACAAACCGATATGACCAAGTCCCAAACTCTGCTCAACTGGAAATCCATCGCGGTGATGCGGAATCGGCGAGCGTGAAAAATACAGGGCAAGACTATCAACTCCTAGAACAACTTTAACAAGGTTAGGATTTTCAAAGTCTTCCTTCTGCTCAATCGGATACGCAAGCGTCGCCATCATCGCGTCCTCAAGCATCTGGTCAAGGCTAAGGATGTGTTCCGGCTCCAGTTCCGGCTCATCTCCCTGAATATTCACAATCCTGTCGATTTCTTCAGGTAGCGATTCGGCAACTTCAGCAATTCGATCCGTTCCACATGCATGGTCCGGGCGGGTCATCATTGCACGAGCCGGCAAATCATGCCGCTTTGCATGGGTATTGACGACATCAAGAATCTCCGCGTCATCAACAGCAACAATAATACGCCCAAAACGATCTGGCCACGCGCGACAAGCCCGAACAGCGGTATCCAAGGTATGACAGATCAAGGGAAGACCTGTTTCATCCAGCAGCAACTTATTCGGCAAGCGGGTCGATGCACGCCGAGCTGGAATGACAATCATCGATGACATATGCAACCTTTCCATAGCAGGTTTAAGGATTGTGCCGGATAATTTGATTTTTGTAAATCACTAAGTTTTCTAGAAGCAGTTCCATCGAAACGCACTCAAAATCCATTTTTTGATGTGCATGAACATTTTTGGGATACCGCTTGACATCCCAGAGGACGCCTATATACTTACCCCTCACGGGCTTAGTTCGCAACTCCTTACTTTAGAATAGGTTATGCGACATGATATCCACCCATTCCACGCAGCAAACGATTCTGATCTATGACAGCGCCGCGCAACAGTTGGAAGATGCTGTTGACATTCTGCGAGCGAACGGATTTTCAGTCATATATCACTTGGACGATGTGCTGCCGGATGTAAAAACCGACCTCGTATTAACCTGCGCGGAACATGCAGGCGGGGCACACGGAAAGGCCTTTACGCTTCTGCGTAAAAAGCTGCCGCACGTACCTGTCCTGCTTGTATTACATATCCGCAGCCTTTCTGTTGCGATTGACTTTTTTAGAGCCGGAGTTGCCGACTGCCTCTGCGCCCCCTATCCGGCAGAAGAGTTAATCACCCGCGTTGAAGCCTGCCTTGAACCAACAAAACACGGCTCTCACGCTCAAAACGAAACAAAAGCACAAGCATTCAATATCGAAAAGGCTGACATCGTCGAACCGCACGAAAATGATGATCCAGTTGAAGTCGTTGGTATCATAGAAACGTCCGTGGCTGAAAATATTCCTGCAGATACATTAAATGCTGGTTGTAACCTTCCGACACAAAATATGCCAGAAAATCTAGCAACCGCCCCTGCTCTAGCAGAAACGCAGAACATGGGACATCCTGCCGACCATGCACCTTGCGGCATTCTAATGTTTTCCCCTCAAAGTGATCCGTCACTGTCATATGCAAATGAAGCAGCTCTTCGTCTTCTGGGCGTCAATGAACTTTCAGAAGCACAAAGTGCGCTATCAAATCTGGCAAGCCTCCAGCCACTGGACAAAAACAGCCATGAGCTTGCCCCTGATCGCTGGCCTGTCGCATTGGCGCAAAAAGAAAAGGCTACACGCTCTCTTGACGTTGGAATCCTGCGTTCTGACGGAACCAGAATCTGGGTTCGGATCGAGGCGACACCCCGCCTTGAAAATGGACATGTCACGCAAATTGTTTCGTCACTCACGAATATTACAGAGGAGTTTTTCGAAATGAAAAAACTCCGCGAACGACTTGCCAGCCGTTAACCTGATAGCAAAATGAAAAGTCAGAACGTTGATAATAAAAACAAATCAACGTTTTACGTAAATCCAAGACTTGCCAATATTCAAACTTCGTATAAGATAATTATTTTGATTTAACATTGTGCATAACCGCGTCGACAAAACAGACATTCAGACGCCCCGTGCACCGTCAACTAAACGACATACAAATTAAAATATAAACAACAAAAGGAGCACTGACCCAATGAGCAAAGTAGCAATTCTGATGGGAAGCGACTCAGACTATCCGAAGCTGGAATCAGCTGTTTCCAC